>JBJOIF010000107.1:0-8882 GCA_046047335.1 Planctomycetota bacterium
TCAGCGTCCAGCGGCTCCGTGCGCTGGGAGGACGGGCGTTCGGCACGGGCATCGCCCAGGTGTGCGCGACGCTGGCGGTGGGCTACGCGCTCGCCCGGGTCGTTGGGCTGGATCCCAAGCCGGCATTGATCCTCGGGGCGATGCTGAGCCTGTCGAGCACCGCGGTGGTGGCGCGACTCCTCGTCGAGCGGCGCGAACTCGACTCCGCCCACGGACGACTGTCGATGGGCGTGCTCCTCACGCAAGACCTGGCGGTGGTGCCGCTGGTGATCGCCGCCACCCTCGCCTCCGGTTCAGGCTCCGCCGGCGACGCCGCGCGCACGCTGGCACTGACCGCAGGCTGGGCGATCCTGCTCGCCGCCGGCTTCCTGATCCTGGTGCGCGGCGTCTTCCCGTGGTTCCTGAACGACCGCGGCATGTCGCGCAACCGCGAGCTGGTGGCCGTGTTCGCCGTGGTGTGCGCGGTGGGGAGCGCCCTCGGTGCCGCCGCGGCGGGCCTGTCGCCGGCGCTGGGCGCGTTCGTGGCCGGGGTCCTGCTCGGCGGATCGCCCTTCGCCACGCAGGTGCGGGCCGAGGTGGCCCCGCTGCGCACCATCCTGATCACGCTGTTCTTCGCGGCGGTCGGTCTCGCGGGTGACCCGGCGTGGGCGTGGCAAAACCTCGGCATCTCGCTCCTCGCGATCGCCGCCATCATCGTGGTCAAGGCACTCCTGGTGTTCGCGATCGCCCGCACGCTGCGCCATCCGGCCGGGACCGCAGCCGCCGCGGCCCTGTGCCTGGCGCAGATCGGTGAATTCAGCTTCGTGATCGCCGAAGTCGCACGCGCCGGCGGAGTGCTCTCCACTCCGCTCCACCAACTCGTCGTGACCGCGACGATCGGGTCGTTGGCCGTGGCGCCGTTCCTGATCCGGCTGGCCCCCCGGGTCGCGACGCGCAACGGCAGCGGCCGCGTGCTCCCCTCGATCGGGGACGCGGCATCGACCCACGAACCGCGCACCATCCTGATCATCGGGTTCGGCCCGGCTGGCCAACGGGCATGGTCGGAACTTCCCGAGCGACGGCGATCCGCGGCGCTGGTGATTGAGTCGAACCCGTCGCTGGTGGCGATGGCCACGTCCATGGGGGCGAACGTGCACCTCGGCAACGCCGGTCGACCGGAGGTTCTGGAGCACGCGGGCGTCCTGGAGGCGCGCGTGATCGCGGTCACGATGGCCGACGTCGATGTGGCCCAGCACGTCACGTCGCTGGTGCGCACGCTTGCGCCGGATGCGCGCGTGATCACCCGGTCGCGATACACCGCCACCGCCGCGGACATGGGGCGCGCCGGCGCCCACCGAACCATCGATGAGGAAGCGCTGGTGGGGGACCGGCTTGCCCTCGAGATCGAGGTATTTCTCAGGCAGCGCGCGGACGGCTGAGGCTCATCCGCCGTTCTCGTGAAGGGTGCCCATCTGCGCCCGGTAGGGGCGGATGTGCGGGTCGTCGCTGGCGGCGAACTCGTCGAAGGTGCCGTCGAAGAGCACCCGGCCCCCGTGGAGCATCACCACCCGCGGCCGAAGCCGGCGCAACAGCTCGGTGTCGTGCGTGACGATGATGCTCGTGCGCACGACACCGGCACGCGATGCCGCGAGCGCTGGCTGCGCAGCATGCGTCGCGCCGATCAGGGCATGGATCTGCGACGACATCTCGGGATCGAGCCCCGCCGTCGGCTCGTCGTACATCACCACCACCGGGTCCATCACCAGGGCGCGGGCCACCGCCACCCGCTTGGCCATGCCGCCAGAGAGTTCCTCGCGGTCACGGTGCATGACCGCGTCCGGATCGAGCCCAACGTCCCGCAGGGCCTGCGTGGCCAGCGGCAGGATCTCATCGTTGGACATCCCCTTGACCTCGCGGGGCAGGATCGCCAGATTCTGGAAGACGTCCCCGGTCACCAGGGCGTTGCGCTGGAAGACGATCGCCCAGTGGGTCCGGATGCGGTCGAGGCCTCGTTCGTCCAGGGTTCCCATGTCGACCATCGGGGCCACGCCGTCCGGCCCCGGGTCCGAGTCGTGGTCGGCCACCAGGACCCGACCGGCGTTCGGTGGATAGTGGGCCATGATGAGCTTGAGGAGCACGGTCTTCCCGCAGCCGGACCCGCCCACGATCGCCACCATCTCCCCGCGGGCCACCGACAGGTCGATCCCCTGGAGGACAGGCTTGTCCCCGAAGGACTTATGGACATCCTCAACCACGATCTCCGGCGGGGGTGGGGCAGGCATCCTCGCAAGGTACCCCGGCCAAAACCCCGTTCCGGACCCCTGCCGCGGGGGTCTGCGGCCCGCCTCACAAAAACTTCCCCAACCCGTGATGGGCGGCGTCCTCAGATCGCGTTCATATAGACAACGGGGACAGTCCTGACGGCGAACGGGAAACTCGCCGAAACGGACTGCAAGGCTTCGAAGCGGACGGGAACCCGCGACGAGCCGACAGCCTGACGACCGACGGGAAACCGGTCGAACGGCAACAACGCGGGTGGCGCTGGACGGGAAACCCAGCACCACCCAACCGCCTGGCGGACTCGACGGGAACCGAGTCTTCCGAGCAACTTGGAGTGTGGCCCTGAGAAATCGGGGCCTACTCCGTTTTTGGGAGTGCCCCGCCTTCGTCGGACGAGATCGCGTGCCGAGGGGTCAGGCCGTGACCGCCGCGGTCCCCGACACGATCGCGTTGAGGGTCGAGCTGGGACGCATCGCCGCCGACGCCCGCGCCGGATCGGGACGGTAATAGCCACCAATGTCGACGGGGCGCCCCTGCACGCCGTTCAGCTCGGCCACGATGGTGGCTTCCTGCGCGGCAAGTTCCGCCGCAATCGGGGCGAAGTGCTCGGCCAAGGCCGCGTCCTTGCTTTGTGCGGCCAGGGCCTTCGCCCAGTACAGCGCCAGGTAGAAGTGGCTCCCGCGGTTGTCGAGGTCACCGACCTTGCGGGCCGGGCCCTTGTTGTTGCGCAGGTACTCGCCGGTGGCGGCGTCCAGGGTCTCGGCGAGGACCGCCGCGCGAGCGTTGCCGGTGCGCTGCGCCAGGTGCTCCAGGCTGGCGGCAAGCGCCATGAATTCGCCCAGCGAGTCCCAGCGCAGGCTGTTCTCTGCCATGAACTGCTGGACGTGCTTGGGGGCAGACCCGCCGGCGCCGGTCTCGAACAGCCCGCCGCCGTTCATGAGGGGCACGATCGAAAGCATCTTGGCGCTCGTCCCAAGTTCCAGGATCGGGAACAGGTCCGTGAGGTAGTCGCGAAGCACGTTGCCCGTGACCGAGATGGTGTCCTTCCCGGCACGGATGCGCTCCAAGGAGAGCGCGCACGCCTGCGCCGGCGGCATGATCCGGATGTCCAGCCCGGCCGTATCCATCGCCCCAAGCGACTCCTGCACCTTGGCGATCAGTTGCGCGTCGTGCGGACGGGCCGCATCGAGCCAGAAGACGGCCGGCGCGCCAGTGGCGCGCGCACGCGCCACGGCCAGCTTCACCCAATCGCGGATGGCCGCATCGCGCGTGCGGCAGGCGCGCCAGATGTCGCCCTGCTCCACGGCATGCTCCATGAGGATGGCGCCGCCGGCGTCCACCACGCGCACCGTCCCGGCGGACTTCATCTCGAAGGTCTTGTCGTGGCTGCCGTACTCCTCGGCGGCCTGCGCCATGAGTCCCACGTTGGGCACGCTGCCCATGGTGCGCGGGTCCAGCGCCCCGTGCGCCTTGCAGTCCTCGATGACCGCGGCGTACACGCCCGCGTAGCACCGGTCGGGGATGATCGCCTTCGCGTCGCGCGTCTTGCCCTGGGCGTCCCACATCCGACCACCCTCGCGAATCATCGCCGGCATCGAGGCGTCGATGATCACGTCGCTGGGCACGTGCAGGTTGGTGATCCCGCGATCAGAGTCGACCATCGCGATCGCCGGTCCAGCGTCGAGCGCGGCGCGGAAATCGGCTTCCACCGCGGCCCGCTCGGCCGGCGGCAGCGTGGCCACCTTCGCGAGCACGTCGCCAAGCCCGTTGTTGGCATCCGCCCCAGCCTTGGCGAGCGCTGCCGCGTGCCGCTCGAACACGCCGCGGAAGAAGGCACGCACCGCGTGACCGAAGAGGATCGGGTCGGAGACCTTCATCATGGTCGCCTTCAGGTGGATCGACCACAGCACGTCGTTCGCGCGGGCATCTTCCACTTGGCGTTCCAGGAACTCGACCAGCGCACGGCGGCTCATGAACGTGCCGTCGAGCACGTCTCCCGCGGCGAGCTGGATGCCATCCTTCAGGACGGTGGCCGCACCGCCCCCCGAGGGCACGAACTCGATGCGCACCGTCGTCGCCGCCGGAACGGTGACCGATCGCTCGTTCGCGAAGAAGTCGCCGTGATCCATCGATGCGACGTGGGCCTTCGATTCCTTCGTCCAGGCACCCATCTTGTGGGGGTTGGCGCGCGCGTAGTCCTTGACCGCCTTGGGCGCGCGGCGATCGGAGTTGCCCTCGCGGAGCACGGGGTTCACGGCGCTGCCCTTCACGCGGTCGTAGCGAGCCTTGACGTCGCGGTCGGCATCGGAACGCGGCTCATCCGGGTACTCCGGGACGGCGAAGCCCTGCGATCGCAGTTCGGCGATGGCCGCCTTGAGCTGCGGCATCGATGCGCTGATGTTCGGCAGCTTGATGATGTTGGCCTCGGGCGACAGGCACATCCGGCCCAGTTCCGCCAAAGCATCCGGGATGCGCTGCTCGGGGCGAAGCGACTCCGGGAACGCCGCCAGGATGCGGCCCGACAGCGAGATGTCCCGCAACTCCACGTTGATCCCGGCCGGTCCCGCGAACGCCCGGATGATCGGCAGGAGCGAGCAGGTCGCCAGGGCCGGGGCCTCGTCGGTGTGCGTGTAGACGATCGTGGGGGCGTTGGACATTCCGCCCATTGTAGGGACCCCGGCCCGACCCCTCGCCGAGCGCTATCCTCGCGTCCATGAGCACCGCAACCATCAAGACCGACAAGGGCGACATGACCGTCGAGTTCTACGACGCCGATGCGCCCGGCACCGTCGCCAACTTCCGAAAGCTCGCCGCGCAGGGCTTCTACAACGGTCTCGCGTTCCACCGCGTGATCCCCAACTTCATGATCCAGGGCGGCTGCCCCAAGGGCACCGGCACGGGCGGCCCGGGCTACCACATCAAGTGCGAGACCAAGGGCGGCAACCAGCGCCATGACCGCGGCGTGCTCTCGATGGCGCACGCCGGCCCGAACACGGGCGGATCGCAGTTCTTCATCTGCCACAACCGCGAGGGCACGCAGCACCTCGATGGACACCACACCTGCTTCGGCCGGGTGACCGGCAACGTGGACGTGGTGGACAAGATCAAGCAGGGCGACAAGATCCTGTCGATCGAACTGCACGACTGAGGCCGGTCGTGCCGCGTGAACGCGCGGCGGCCACCTTCCTCCCCGACAGACGCCGCGTGGGGCGGGCATCATCGCGATGCCCGCCCCACGCGCGTTACTCGTCGTCCTTGGCGGCCGCCTTCCCGGGCTCGCTCTCGGCGACCACGGGCGGGAACCCGTTGAGCTGCCGCCAGAGCTCGAGCCACAGGGGCACCTGCCGCAGCAGCACCCACGCCTTCGCACGCACGCCTTGACGGAGGAAGCGCGTCCCCGGCCACTCGTCGTCCTCCGGATCCGGCGCCACGATGATCCGGAACATGCCCCGCCCGTCGTCGGCCGCATCGATCGAGATCACCTCGCCACCGAACGTGCCGACCGCAACGCTGGGCCACCCCACGAACTGCACCGCGGGCCATCCCTCGAACTGCAGGCGCACCGGGGACCCACGCCGCACCGACCCGTCCGGATCCATCGATCGCGGCGTGATCAGCGGCATGTCCATGCCGTCCACCCACGCCTCCACGAAGCGTTCCTCCGTCTCGGGAATCACCACGCACACGGCCGATCCCGGCTTGAGGTAGGTGCCCTCGGTGGCGGACACGCTCATCACGATGCCATCGCGCGGGGACTCAACCACCTGCTGCGAATTCTGGCTGATCTGGATGTCGATCGCGGCAATGTCCCGCGACGCGGAGGCCAGATCCGCCTCGGCCGTGCCGCGGCTCGCCTTCGTGGCGGCGATGATGGCGTCGTACTCCGGGCCGGTCCGCTCCAGGATGGCTCGCGCGCCGGCGAGGTTGGCGCTGGCGCTGTCGAACGCCAGTTTGGCGAGCTCGTAGTCGCGCTGCGACACGTCACCGGTCTTCAGCAGCTGCTCCATGCGCCGCAGGTTCAACTGATTCGTGTCGGCCGTGTACTTCTCGGCGTTCACGCGCTGCTGCGCCGCGTTGATCGCCTGCGGCCTCGCCATCTCCTGGCTGGTCACCTGGGCGGTGAGGTCATCGATCCGCTGCTGCGCAGCCGCCTTGCGGGCGATCGCCGCATCGTGCTGCAGGCGCAGGTTGGCCAGGAGGTTGGGGTCGTTGTCCTGGATCTCGACGATCGGCTCGCCCCGGCGCACCCGCTGGTTCTCGGTGACCCAGAGCTTGCGCACGCGACCGTTCACCGGCGCCTCGATGACCACTCGCCGGTCCAGCGGATTGAACGCGATCACCCTGCCCGATCCGCGGATCGACTGCTGCCACGGCAGGAAGGCGATGCCGAGTACCGCGGCCAGCGCGACCATACCGAGGACGCGGGCGGCAAGCCGGGTTCCTCGGCCCGACCCAGCCAAGGCCAGGGCAGGCATGGGCACGGCGACCAAGCCGGTGGACGGACGCGAGGCGGCGGATCGATCAGCCACGGGCTGGTCCTCCCTCAGAGGCGGGCAGGTCGAGGGTTCGTGGGAACCGCGCGGCCACGCGATGGTGACGGGTCGCGACGATCACCGTCCATGGGATGGATGGGTCGAGCAGCACCTGGAGCAGGTCCTCGGTGGTCGACTCGTCCAACCCGTCCAGCAGTTCGTCGACGAGCACCAGCGATGGCCGCGCGGCCAGCGCGCGTGCCACCACCAGCCGCGCACGCTGGCGACCGGTGAGCGGAAGCCCGCCGGTGAGCAGCGGGGTCGCCAGGCCATCCGGCAGCAGGCGAACCGCGGGTCCAAGCCCGACGCGGTCGATCGCCCGCTGCACGTCGCTCATCGGCATCCACGTCCGGCCCAGCCGGATGTTCTCGGCGATGGTGCCGCCGAAGACCTCGTTCGCCCGGAGGAGGCTGACGCGATCGCGCAACGCCCGCAGGTCCCACGCACGGACGTCCAGGCCATCGACGGCGACGGCCCCGGCGGTCGGCCGACGGAACCCCACGGCCAACTCGAGCAGCGCGCTCGTCCCGCTGCCTCGCGCGCCGAGGATGGCGAGCCGCTCGCCCGGCTCCACCGCGAAGCTCACGCCCTGCAGTCCGGGAAGGCCTCCCGGACGGGTGCGCGCCACGTCCATCAGCTGCAGCGCCGACCCCCGAGGCGCAGCGGGCGCGATGTCGCCGCCCTCGCGCTCGAGCGCAAGGTCCGACAGGTGCCCAAGCTTGTCGACCGCCGCGACGGCGTCGTACCAAGCCTCGAACTGCTTGCCCAGCTTGGAGATCGCGTTGACCAGGGCGGCCACGATCAGCTCCGCCGCCACCAGTTGGCCGATGGTGAGCTGCTGGTTGAGCACCAACCATCCGCCACCGGCAAGGAGCGCCGTCGCCGCGACCACCTCGAGCGCCAGCAGGCCCGTGACCTGCCGCAGCAGGATGCGGAAGTGCGATTGGCGAGCGCTGAGGTAGCCGCGCGCCAAGTCATCGGCGCGGGCAAGCGCGAGTTCGGGCCCACCGGCCCCCTTGAAGAGCCGCGGGTGGCGCGCCAGCTCCTCGAGCCAATCGATCATCTCGTACTTTCGGCGGGACTCCCGGATGCTGGTGGGAATGGCCTGGCGCCCAGCCAGAAACACCACCCCGGCGAGCGCCGCCAGCAACGCGATCGAGAAGGCCAGCAGGAACGGGTGATAGAACGCGAGGACGGTCAGTCCGATCAGCGTGCTGAGCACCAGGTTGATGCCGTTGAGCAGGAGCAGCGAGGCGCTCTTCTGCACCGTGATCACCTCAAGGAACCGGTTCACGAGCTCCGGAGCGTGCACGCGATCCAGGCTCTCGAGCTCCACGTTGGGCAATCGATGCGAGAGGTCGGCGGCGATCCGCACGAACAGCCGGCGCTGGATGACCTCCACCGCCACGTGCTGCAGCCAACGGATGGCGGCGCCGATCGCCAGGCAGATCAGGAGCACGCCCGCGATCGCCAGCAGCGCCTGCATGAACGGCCCCTGCTGGGCGCCGAACGACAGGTTGCTCACAAACGCGTTCACCGCCAACGGCAGCGCCAGGTAGAGCAGCCCGGTGATGGCGCTGAACGCGGCGATCGCCCAGACGTCGGGCATCTCCGGGCGCATCAGCCCCACCAGGCGCCGGATCGGCGTGGGCTCATGGTCGCCGTGCGCATGGACGCCGTCATGACCGTCGGTAGCGCGCAGTCCGTCGGCGGGCCGATCGGCCCGCACGTACGCGAAGTCCACGGCGACCTGCGCCGATGGCGCGCCCAGGAACCGAGCCAACTCCCCACGCCCCATGCTGCGGATGGGTTCCTCGGGGCGGTCGCTCGTCCACACCCGCGCGCGCAGGGCACCATGGCGAGTGACGGCCACCCAGCACCCGTGCACCGCGCTCCACGCGACGAACGGCGCGCTGTCGTCGGCCAGCCACACGGCATCGCGCACGGACAGCCGGTACGGCGTCACGTGCAGGCCGGCCGCTGCCGCCGCCGCGGCCAAGAGCTCCAGCGGCTCCTCGCCGGTGCAGCGGCCCATCGCGTCGGCCGCGTCGGCCGAGCGCACCTCGCTCCCGGTCTCCCGACCGAGTTCCA
>JBJOIF010000108.1:0-2540 GCA_046047335.1 Planctomycetota bacterium
GGCACCCACTCCGCAATGCGTTCCGGTGGCGCAGGATCGGCCACCACCACCGCCACCGCACCGGCGCAGGCCGCGGGCGTGCTCCGGTCGTGGATTGACTCGGGCCGTGCCGACCGTGCTGCACTGGCGGTGGTGGTGCTGGATGCGCCGGCGGCCACCCTGGCGCTGCAGGCGTTGCCGCCAACGCACGTCCAGCGCGTGACCGAGGCGCTGTCGGTGCTCGATGCGCCGACGCCGGATCGTCTGGCAGAGGCCGAGCGGCTCTTGCTCGCCGAGCTGGAGCTGGGCGACATGCACGCTGGCGCGGGCATGCCGGAGGCGGCGTGAGCGACGACCGTCCACCCGAGACCCAGGAAGAGGTGGTGGCGGCGGTCCTGGCGGAACTGCGCCGACGCATGGAGGCCGCCCGGAGGATGGCGGAACGCACCACCGGACGCCCGGGGCCAGTCGGTGATGCGGTCCGTGCGGTGCGCGATGTGCTGCGGGGTGGGGCTGGTGACCGTGAGGATCCCGGACCCAATGGCCCCGGAGGCAAACTTCCTCCTGGGGACTGACGTTCCCGTTGCGGAGTCGGGCGTCCGATCGCCGATGTTGTCCACGGCGCATGCCGCGCCGACTCGAAGGGTGCCACCACCGATGGACCATGCGGAATCGTCCGGTCATCGTCTTGTCCTTGCTGGGGTCGCCGCGCGTACCGAGGTGACGGCGGCGACGATCGACGCTTCCCGGCACCTGCAGCGTGCGATCCGGGCACTCCTTGGCCAAGGGGGCGGAACGATGCTCCTGCGCCTCGCCTGCGGCGCCGACGTCCGCATCGACTGCGCCGTGGCCGGGGCCACCGCCTCGATCCGCGTGCTGGCGGCCGCGCCGGATGCGGCGCGTGCGGTGGAGCGTGGCGTGCACGGGATCATTGACTGTTGCCGTCGCCGGGGTCGACCGTTGGCGGAGGTGACGGTGGCCACATCGCTGACCAAGCCCGTCGCGGCGTGAACCTCCCACGGGGCTGCAGGAATCGCTTCCGCTGACTGACTCAGCGCCGGGGGTTGCGCGGGCGACGCGACGTCATCGGCTGGTGACCGGGTCGAGGCGGGATGCGCGGTTGCTCGGTGGCGGCGCGCGCCGCGGAGCCAATGTCCGGTCCGTCCTGCGGAACGTCTTCGGTCGCCGGGGTGGCATGGTCCGCGGCAGCAGGCACCGGTCCGGAGTCGGCCTCATCGACCCTGGGTTCCTCGGTGGGGCCCGGTTCTGCCAGGCGCGCGAAGAGCAGTCGGCCGGCCGCCGTCTGCACGGTGTTCGTGATGACCACGGGCACGGCGTCGCCCACATGCGCGGCGCCATGGTCGACCACCACCTTGGTGCCGTCCTCCAAGAAGCCAACGCCTTGGTGAGGCGATTCGCCCCGCTTCACGAGCGCCACGCGGAGGGCATCCCCGGCGGTGGCGCCCGATCGCATGGCCGAGGCCACGGCCGTCAGATTCATCACCGCCACGCCGTTGATCTGCGCCACGCGCTCAAGCCCGGTGTCGAGCGTCACGATGCGGAACCGTTCTTCCTTCGCAACGTCCACGAGTGCGCGATCGACCGATCGCCCATCGGCGCGGAGGTCCTCGATCTCGATGTCGAGGTATGGGTTCGACTGCAGCCGCTGCAGGACGTCGAGCCCACGTCGCCCCCGACGGCGCCGCTCGGCGTCGTCGGAGTCCGCGAGGGCATGGAGTTCGTCGATCACGAACTGCGCGACCAGGACCGGCGCATCGATGATGCCGGTGCGTCCCAGTTCCTCGATGCGCCCGTCGACAAGCACGGAGGTGTCGAGCAGCAGCGGACGCGCCCCCCGGACCTGCCGCGCGAACTCGACGTACGGGATCACCAGGCGGAAGTCGTCACGGGTCGTGAGCACGACCGAGATGGACAGGTAGACGAGGGTGAGTCCGATGGTCACCTTGGCAAGGCCCAGGTACACGGCGCTCGATTCCTTCAGGTCCCAGGAGGTGGCCACCAGATCGATCACGCTTCCCACGCCCACCGCGCCCGCCAGGCCGACCATCGTCCCCACGAAGATCCCGACGACCCACGCCAGGCGCTTGTTGGGCGTCAGCGCGTCGACGGTGATGATGATCAGCCCGAGCGCCACCGACGCCAGGAGGAGCCCGAGCACGGTGCTGAAGCCGAAGTCGAGCGCGCCCGTGCGGTTGCTCGCGGCGGTCAGGACCACCACCGAGATCAGGAGCACCACGAAGACCGCGCGCAGGACCAGGAGCAGCATCCGCTGCGAGCGCTCGTCCGCGGCCGCCAGGCGGTTGCGCCGGGCGCCGGGCGTGGAAGCCGGGGCGTCGCCCGGGGCTCGGGTGGGGGCGTCGCTCATGTCGGGAGCGAGTGTAGCCCTGCGCGGGCCGGTCCCTGCCGCGGATCCGCTACCATGCTCGGACTCGCGGCGGCGGGGAGGACGGCCGGGTCCCGTCGTCGGTTGGCCCGTGAACCTGGTCAGGGCTTGACCGCAGCAGCCATAAGCGGCGTCGGCCGAGCGCCGGTCCGCCTGG
>JBJOIF010000109.1:0-2622 GCA_046047335.1 Planctomycetota bacterium
TGCCGAGAAGCAGTTTGACCGCGCGTTCGACCTCGGGCTGGCCACGTTGCGCCTGCTGCGGCAGGTGGCCGACCAGCACCTCCTGGAAGAGAAGGTCTGGGCGCTCCAGGAGATGGCCGACATGGCCAGCATCCAGCGCGACGTCCTTCAGACGTTCCTCGACGAGATCCCTGCCGAGACGGTCAAGCGCATGGCACTCACCGGGTACGCCTTCATCCGCTCGTCCGACGGCGAGCGGCTTCGCCGCCTGGACATGCCCGAGGGCGACCGCGTGCTCGCCGAGGTTCTGATCGGCCAACTCTTCGATGCCGGCGGGCAGCCCGAGGCGGCGCGCTTTGCGTCGACCATGGGCGACATGCAGGCCAAGGACGAGCCGCTCTCGGCGTTCGGCGCGGCGCGCCGTTGGCAGCAGATTGCCGCCCTCCACGGGAGCAAGGACCAGACGATCGCCCGGTTGACCAACATGTACGACGACTGGTGGCGCCGGTGGCGCCTCGCGTACCGCGACAAGTTGCTCGACAACCCGACGGTGATCAGTCGCACCAACGGTACGCGGTACGCGATGGTGCTGCTCGCGGTCAAGGACCTCGAGCGCGTGTTCGCGCTTCGTCAGCGGCTGAACGCCGAGCTCAACGGGACCGTCCTCGCCTTCGGCCTGTGTGCGCGCTACCGCGCGAGCGGCTGGCCCACCTCGTTCGACCAGACCTACACGCAGTTCACCGTCAAGCGGTTCGACCGCGACCCATGGAGCCCGCGCTGGGGCATGGGATCGGAGGATCGCTGGCAGTACGAGCGACTGTCGGCGCCCCGCGACATCGAGACCGACTTTGGACGACTGCAGGTCTCGGGCGCCATGCTCTACTCGGTGGGCGTGGATGGCCAGGACGGCGGCGCGGTCAAGGCCACCATGGACGGCGTGACCGGTGACTTCGTCGCGTGGCCCGCGCTGCGCGCGCTGGCGCGAGCCCAGGGTGCGGCCAAGTGACGGGATGAGCGGCGCGCGCGAGTGGGCGCCGGCGTGGCGCCGCCGCCGCGGCATGGGCGGTTCGCCCGGCGCGCGGCGGCATCGGAATTAGGACGCGGAGGCAGCATGAGCGAATCGAGCGAGCGAGTGGTCATCGTGGGCAGCGGGCCCGCGGGATGGACGGCGGCGATCTACGCGGCGCGGGCGAACCTTCGTCCGGTGGTCTACGTGGGAGTGCCCGCCACCAACCCTGCACCGGTGCTTCCGGGTGGTCAGCTGATGCTGACGACCGAGGTCGAGAACTACCCCGGCTTCCCGCACGGCGTCACCGGTCCAGAGATGATGGCCAAGTTCCGCGAGCAGGCCGAGCGCTTCGGCACGCGGGTGGTGGACGCCAACATCGAGAAGTGCGACTTCGCGAAGCGCCCATTCGCGCTGACGGACTCCGACGGCAAGGTCGTGCACGCGCAGTCGGTGATCATCTCCACCGGCGCCACCGCCAACTGGCTGGGGCACCCGAACGAGATCCGCCTGGCGATGAACGGCGGCGGGGTGAGCGCGTGCGCGGTGTGCGACGGCGCGCTTCCCGCGTACCGGAACCAGCCGCTTGCGGTGGTCGGCGGCGGCGACACCGCGATGGAGGAGACCAGCTACCTCACCAAGTTCGCCAGCAAGGTGTACGTCATCCATCGTCGCGACACGCTTCGTGCCAGCAAGAGCATGCAGGATCGCGTGCTCTCGAACCCCAAGGTCGAGATGGTGTGGAACAGCGCCGTCGACGACGTGGTGGGCGATACGCACCTCGAGGCCGTGGTGGTCCGGGACGTGAACACCGGGGCCACACGCCGGTTGGATGTGAAGGGCCTTTTCATTGCGATTGGGCATTCCCCGGCCACGAAGTTCTTGCAGGGATCGGGCATCGAGTTCGACGAGAAGGGCTACGTGCTGCTGCGCACGCGCAGCTCGTGCACCAACATCCCCGGCGTGTTTGCCGCCGGTGACGTCGCCGACCAGCACTACCGCCAGGCGATCACCGCCAGCGGCATGGGTTGCCAGGCCGCCATCGACTGCGAGCGCTGGCTCGCGGAGCAGGGCATCCACTGATGTCCGGGACCGCACCGGCGGCGGGGCGCAAGGAGCGCTGGATCGCCACGGGCTCGCTGGTGGCGCTCGCGGCGGGAATGCTGGTCGGCGAGGTGCTGTGGCGGCAGGGCGCGCAAGGGGTGGTAGACACGTTTGCGGTCGCCGGAGACCTGCTTCTGGTGCGGCCACTCATGATGCTGGTGCTGCCGTTGATCCTGACGTGCGTGCTCAGCGGGATTGTGTCGCTGGGCGATCCGTCCAAACTTGGGCGCCTCGGGCTGGCCACCAGCGCGTATTTCATGGTGACCATGCTGTGCGCTGCCATCATCGGTGCCACGCTCGTGACCATCGTGGGGCCCGGGCTCGGGCTGCCGGAGGAGCAGGTGGCGGCGCTGAAGACGGTGGGCGTCGAACGATTCGAGGCTGCCCCGAAGCTTGCCGACGCCGCCAGCACCGGCGAGCAGGGCTTGGGCTCGGCATGGTTGCAGATCGCGCGGCAGCTGCTCCCCGCGAATCCCTTTGCGGCCATGGCAGCGGGACAGCCCTTGGGAATGATCGCGTTCGCGATCGTGCTG
>JBJOIF010000110.1:0-2777 GCA_046047335.1 Planctomycetota bacterium
CGACGATGCGAACGTGAACGCATGGGCCCTGCCCGGCGGCAAGTCGGCCGTGTACACCGGGATGCTCGCCATGGCGAAGTCGGACGACGAACTGGCCGTGGTGATGGGGCACGAGGCGGCGCATGCCATCGCCCGCCACGCCGGATACGACCCGCGCAGCGCCATCGACCTGTGGACGCGCATGGGCCAGAACAGCGGATCGCCTCCCGAGTTCCTGTCGACCCACCCCAGCGAGGGTACGCGCATCCAGCGACTGCAGAGGCTCATGCCGCGGGCCATGCTTGTCTACCACGCTGCCCAGGACGCCGGACGATGAGAAGTACGCGGCGGGATGCCGCCGTGCACACGCGTCGGCGATCCCCTGGGCCGTCCACCGTGGACACGCCGCGAGGGATCAGCGTGTGGCCGGCGTGGTCGATGGAGTCGGCGCGGCCGGCGTGGCCGGCGCGGCCGGTGCAACCGGCGCACCCGCCCCGGCCGGCACGGTTGTCTGCATCGACTCCGAGGTGATGGTCTCGCGGAACACGGAGCCTTGGCGATTCTCCACGAGGTCGGTGAACATGCGCTCGAACGCCGAGCGCAGCGCCTGATGGATCGGTGCGCCGGACGCGGCGAGCACCTCGGTAGCGATGGTGCAACTCGCCGATGAGGCCCACAAGAGGGAGCCGCGCTCGGCATCCCACACCTGGATCGAGGTCCACACCGACACCCACGCGGTCACCGCGATGGTGATGCCGAGGGGTTGCACCTGCTGCTCGGCATCCGAATTGATGTAGCCCAGCATCGGGACGATCACGTACTTCCGATCGATCGCCTTGCCGATCTTCGAGAGCCGCTCCCGATCCATCACGCCGGTGGCCGCGTAGTCCTTGGCGAGCGACTGCCACGTTCCGGCGATGCCGGCCTCGTTCATGCGATCGATCGACTCAGCCGAAGAAAACGTCCGACCGTGCGGCGCCACCTCGCGGAGCGCGAACAGGCAGGTCGTGTCGACCAAAGGCGTGAGGCCACCACTGGTGGTCGGCGTCAGCGCCGGAAGGACCGCACAGTTCGGCGGATCGGCCAGCAGGATCGATGACGGAGTGACACGGTCGTGATAGGCGACCGACTGCGTGACCGTGGAAACCTTGAAGCCCTCGGAACCGCATCCACACACGATGGAGAGCGTGAGGCAGGCAAGGAACGCGCGCATTCCACATACACTACATACGTCAACGAGAACCATCATGATCAATCCAGAGACTCCGGTATCACGCCGCGCCACGCTCAAGGGAATCGCCATCGGCAGCATGGGGCTGCTTGCCGGAGGGGCCCAACAGGCCGGCGCGCAGGCGGCGCAGACGTCGACGCTCGACACGGTACCGATGTCGAACGATGCGTGGTTCGCCGAGCGCGCGTGGAGCGTCAGCGCCAACAAGGTGCTCGCCCCGCAGTCCGGCCCGGGCGGCTCGGTGACCTGCTTGGCCAAGAGCATCCATCGCCCGAAGTCCGCGGCGGACGTCTCCGCCATCGTCCGCGCGACGCCCACATCCACCCCGATCGCGTGCGTGTGCGGCGGGCACGAGTCGTCGAACGCGGCCTTGGTGGCCGACCGCGGTGCCGTGGTGCTGGACCTCATCGGAATGAAGTCCATCGAGTTCCATCGGTCCGGCGACGATCGCCTGGTCACCGTTGGCTCGGGGGTGGTGTTCCGCGAGCTCGTCGAGGCCATACGCGAGCACGGGGGTGCGCTCCCGGTCGGGACCGGACCAGGGGTGGGCGTGGCCGGCTACGTGACCAACGGTGGACTGAGCAGCTATTTCTCGCGTCGGCTCGGCCTGCTCGGACAGCGGGCGGTCAAGATGACCGTGGTGACCGCGGACGGCGAGGTCCGCACGCTCACCCCGGCCGACGACCTGTTCAACGCGATGCTCGGCGCAGGCAGCGCCCTCGCGGTAGTGGTCGACATCACCTTCCGACTCGCCGATGCATCCGTGGTCAAGGGGGCGGAACAACGAGTGTTCGGATTCGACAGCAGGGAGCAGGCGGTCCGGTTTGCCCGCGAATCGATGCGCTTCATGCGCGAGCGGGTGCTGCCGAACGACTCCGTCTCGCTCGAGGTCGTGGTCACGGGCACGAAGGCCGTCGTGGCCACCACGGTCTTCTACGACACCTTCGGAGGCGATGCCGCGGCGTTCGTCAAGCCCCTCGAGGACCTGGCCGCATCGATGGGCCTGCCGGAACTGGCTCGGGGCCACTGGGGCTCGTGGTACGAGGCAGCCGCCGCACTGTGGCCCGTGATCGCCGGCCAGAAGGGAAGCCCGCTCGCCACGCTGTACCACTGCACCGGGACCACCGGCGCCCCCGACGACCGGGCCATCGACTTCGTGAGCGACACGATCGTCGGCCGGGCGCCGCTCGATGAGGCTCCCCTGTCCATCGTGGAGATCCGCTCCCTCGGCGGTGCGGCGCAGTCCGGCCCCGCCGTGCCAAGCGGCAACTGCCGGCATGCCTTCTTCGTCGATCTCATCACGCTCTACGACGCCAAGTCGAAGGACGCGGACGAGCGACGGGCCATCGTCGACCGCACCAACGCCATCGTCGATGCCGCGCGCCAGGTGCCCGGGCTTGGGGTGGACTTCAGCGGAACGCACTCGCAACCAGACGACCCCGACCGCAGCGCCGTTGCCGCCGACATCTTCGGCACGGCCGAGATGGCCGCCAAGGTCCGCGCCGTCAAGCTCGGCGTGGATCCGGCCAATCGATTCCGGTTCCACCCGTTCGCGAAGTTCATCGCG
>JBJOIF010000111.1:0-5158 GCA_046047335.1 Planctomycetota bacterium
CCGCATCCGTTCGCAGGCGGATCTTGAGTCGATCGGATGGGACGAGCTGCTTGCGGCGGGGGATGCCGTCGTCGCCGTCGAATGGCCATCGCGGATCGCCGGGGCGATGCCCGAGTCGTTCCTCTCGGTACGACTGCGGCACCTCGGCGAGGATCGTCGCGAGATCGAGATCGAGGCGGTCCAGCCGAGCGAACGGGCCACGCGTTGCGCCACCTGCGGCGCGGCGCTTGCTGCTGGCCAGGATCGGTTCTGCTCGCCGCGCTGCCGCTCGTCCGATCTCCTGCGGTGGTTCCGCGGCGACTACGCCATCGGCCGTCCCATCGAGGAGGATGACCTCTCGTCGGACGCGTGGCCGGGGGCAGGGCGGTGACGGACGATCGAACGGTGTTCGGCCCGGCCCGCGAGGATGGCGAGGGTCCACCGCCGGTGCGCTCCGCCCCGGCCGCGGGTCCGCCCGCCGATCCCGACGCCACGATCCCGCTGTCGTCCCGCGCGGCACGCCTTGGTCCGATTGGCCCGTTTCGGATCGTGCGGACGCTCGGGGAGGGTGGATTCGGCGTGGTCTACGAGGCCGAGCAGTCCGAGCCAGTGCGCCGGACGGTGGCCCTCAAGCTGCTCAAGCCCGGCATGGCCACCGCCGAGGTGCTCACCCGATTCGAGGGAGAGCGACAGGCGCTCGCGCGCATGGAGCACCCGTGCGTCGCCAAGGTCCTCGATGCCGGGGTCGCTCCAGATGGCCGCCCATGGTTCGCCATGGAGTTTGTGCGTGGCGAGCCGCTGCTCCGATTTGCCGACGAGGCACGCCTGGGGCTCCGCGATCGCGTCGAGCTCATGATCCTGGTCTGCGAAGCCGTGCAGCACGCGCATGCCAAGGGGGTCGTGCACCGGGACCTGAAGCCGGCGAACATCCTGTGTGCGCGGACGGAGAGCGGGCCGTTCCCCAAGGTCATCGACTTCGGGATCGCCAAGGCCACCGGCGAGCGACTGGTGGACACGGCCATGGTGACGATGGGTGGGGCCATGATGGGCACCCCGGACTACATGAGTCCGGAGCAGGCCGACGGCACCGACATCGACACGCGGACGGACGTGTATGCCCTGGGGGCGACGCTCTACGAGTTGTGCTCAGGCCTGCTGCCGTTCGACCCCATCGAGCTGCGTGCGCACGGCCTGACGGCGCTGCGCCGGACGGTGGTGGAGCAGGTGCCGTTGCGTCCGTCGGAGCGGCTGCGTCGCCATGCAGCGATCGACCCGGCGGGGGCGGCTCGGCTCGCTGCATCACGCGGCACCACGACGGAGGCCCTGGAGCGCGCGCTGCGCAACGACCTCGACTGGATCTGCCTCAAGTGCCTCGAGAAGTCCCGCGACCGGCGCTACGACTCGCCCGGCGCCATGGCCGATGACCTGCGCAAGCACCTGCGCAACGAACCGGTCGCGGCGGGGCCGCCGGATCGGGCGTACGTCGTCCGGAAGTTCGTGGCGCGGCATCGCGTCGTCGTGGCCGCTGGGCTGTCCGTCGCGGCGCTGCTGGTTGCCAGCCTGGTCACCTTTGCCGTCCTGTACCGCGAGGCGGACGCGCAGTTCCGCCGGGCGGAGCGGGAGCGCGCGCTGGCGGCGGACACGCTGGCGGCGTTCCAGCAGTCGATGGCCGCGGCGGACCCAAGTTCCGGGGTGGTCACGGCGGACATGCGCGTTCCTGAGTTCCTCGGTTTCGTCGAGGAGGAGCTCGATCGTCGGCTGTCGGGCCAGCCGGAGGCGTTGGCGAGCCTGCGGACGACCTTGGGACTGGTGCAGCTGTCGTTCCGGGATCGGACCGGGGCGGTGCGGCTCCTGAAGCCGGTGCTCGATGCCCGCCGCCGAGCCGCTGCAGAGGAGCCCGGCCCCGAATCCCAGCGCGCACTGGGAGACGCGCTCCACAACTGGGGCCGCGCGCTGTTCCTTGCCGAGTCCTGGGAGGATGCGCACGCGGCGTACGCGGAGGCACTTGACATCCGGCGGGAGCTGGCGCGGGGCGACGATCCGGACCTGGCGATGACGCTCCAGCACCTGGCCTCGGTCGAGCGCATGCGCGGCAACACCGAAGTGGCGCTTGCGCGGATCGACGAGTCGATCGCCATGTGGACCCGCATCGACCGATTCTCGCTGGAGCGGGCACGCGCGGTCAACAACCGCGGCGTCATCCGCCACCGTGTGCTCAAGGACCTCACGGGAGCGGAGCAGGACTACCAGGAAGCGCTGCAGGCGATGACGGCGCTGGTCGGGCCGGCGGACCTCGGCGTGGCCACGGGGCTCGCGAATCTTGGGGATGTCCAGCGCGACCTCGGCCGGCATGCGGAGGCAGGGGGCTCCTACGCCAAGGCGCTGGCGATCCGCGAGGCAAAGCTCGGTTCGGATCATCCGCAGACGGAGCGCGTGCGCGCGGACCTCGAGCGGGCGCGAGCCGCCACGACGGGTCAGTAGCAGGAGCCCCATTGCGAGAGCAGGTCGCCGAGGTCCCCGCCGTCGACGCTGCCGTCGTCGTTCAGGTCCGCCGGGCACTCGTCGGCCGGGCACTCGCCGCATCGCACGCAGTTCTGGATCGCCATCTCCGCGCACACGGTGTCCCATGACGTGGAGCAGCAGAAGGGATCGAGGCTGCATACCAGCGTGCAGCACGTCTCGTCCTCGCATCCGGGGGTAGAGGGGTGGGGCTCGAAGCAGTCGCCCGAACCGTAGTTGCCGCAGCCCGATGTGCCGGATGCCGAGATGAACGTCGCGCCTTGCAGGGCGATCGAGTAGGAGCCCGCCGTCGAAGGGGCGCCGTTCCAATATGCCACCGGCCGGTTGATGCCGAACACCGGAGCCATGAGCCCGGTGGCGGAGTACGTGAAGAGCGGCACGAGCGTGCTGCTGGTGGTGATGCCGAGGGGCGCCACGCCTGCCGGCGTGATGGCGATGGCGTAGATTCCGGGCGGCCATGCCCCGGACGTCGCGGGCGGGGCCGGGAAGATCAGGAACGAATCGGTGGTCGACGACGTGGCGTTGTCGTTGGCGGACATCGCGCGGGCCTCCAGCGGATTTCCGTTCGAGTCCGTCGTGACGGCAAACAGCCAGAGCACCGTGTCGAAGCCTGCGCCGCCCACCGTGCTTGCCGAGAACGCGGCCGTGTTCGGGATGTTCACGAGGAACATGTCCACGACGTCGCCGGACACGAGCCCGACGCTCGTGGTGCCGGAGGCCTGCGTCACCGATCCCGAGCCCTTGGCCTTGCGCGCGGTCGGTGGGGTTCCTCCGGCATCGGGTCGCGCGGTGGTCGCTTCGTCAATGTCGGGGCCGGCCCAAGCCAAGCCGGTTGTGGCAGCCGTCAAGAGCAGTGCAATGGTGGTCCGGACAAGGGTCGCGTGGTGCGTTCGCTGCATGGTGTCGCTCCGTGGGTGCATGACCGGTGCGGTGTCGGGGCGCTGGCCGTCCGGACTCCGGACGCCGCGAGTCTCAGGATCCCAAGCTAGTAACACGATCCCCAGCGCGAGAGCAGGTCGCCCAAGTCCGCACCGTTGACGCTGCCGTCGTCGTTCAGGTCCGCCGGGCACGCGTCCGTCGGGCACTCCAGCATCACGCAGTTCTGCAGCGCGAGCTGGGCGCACTGGCTGTCCCACTGCACGCTGCAGCAGAAGGCGTCGAGGCCGCAGACCAGCGTGCAGCAGTCGATGTCGTTGCAGCCCTGGCTCTGAGAGTGTGCCTCGAAGCACGTGCCCGCCAACTGGCTTCCGCAAATCCCGGCGCCCGAGGTGACGGGAATGAAGGTGGCGCCGGTGAGCTGTACGCCGTAGTCGCCGCCGCCGGTGACCTCGCCGCCCCAGATCTTCAGGACGCTGTCGGTGGCGAACGGCAGCATCAGGCCGGTCTGGTCCGGTGCAGGGTTCTCGAACAGTTCGGTTGGCAGCCCGGATGCGTCGTAGCCGAAGGGACGCACCCCGCGAAGCGTGATCGCGATGGCGTACGTGCCGAACTCGTACTTGGTCGAGTTCGGCGGGAACGTGACCTGCGAGTACGACGCGCCGACGTCCTTGGCGTTGTTGCCGGCGACGGGCCTCGCCTGGTACTGTCCGCCGCCGAGCGGCTTCAGGTAGAAGAGCCAGAGCGACGTCTCGAATGGGGTCGAGACGGCCACGCCGGCCTCGAAGTCCGCGGGCTCCTGGACCTCGAACGTGAACATGTCCACAGAGTCGATGGGCGCCGCCACGAAGGACGTCGACGTGCTTGACACCGACAAGCGTCCGCTGACGCGCGCCAGCGTGTTCGTGCCGGCGGCGTTGAGTCCGACCACTTGTCGGGAACTCGGCGGGGTGCTGCCGGCGTCCGGTCGGCTCGAGGTCGCCTCGTCGATGTCGGGGCCCGCGTTGGCAAGGACGGAGACGGTTGCCGCCGCCAGCGCGACGATCAGCGGGGGTCGGTTCGTCATGACCCCCATAGTGCACCCGCGGTCGGTCGGTTCGCCAAGAAGAATCCGAGGGGTGGCTCCAGATACAACGTCTGATAATCTGTGTTATGTTTCATTGGCAAACACCCGGCGCGCGGCAGCGCCGCCGGGAGCCGCCGAGAGCCCGAACGCCTCGTGCACGGCCTGCAGGCCGCGCTCGCCGTTGGGCCGATCGATGATGCAACTGATCTTGATCTCGCTCGTCGTGATGTTGTGGATCGGGATCCCGGCGTCCGCGAGCGCTCGGAACATCCTGCTGGCGACGCCCGCGTGGCTCTTCATCCCCGTGCCCACCGCGCTCACCTTGCTGAGGCCGACCTCCACGTCGATCTCGCCGCGCCCGAGGTGGTCGACCAGCTCGCGGCAGATGGCCTTGACCTCGGCCATGTCGCCGTGTTCCACGGTGAACGCGATCGTCGTGGCGTCGCCGAACTCCGTCTGGACGATGTCGTCCACGCTCACGTTGGCGGCCGCGATCCGCTCGAAGATGCGCGCCTGGATCCCGTCCAGCCGCGGCAGCCCCTTGAGACTCACGCGCCCGAGGTCCGGCTTGAGCGCGCACCCGACGACGACGATGTCTTCCATGGCTTCCTCCTCGGGAACGATCCGCGTGCCCGCATCGGGCCGCTGGCTGTGCCGGACGTGGATCGGCACGCCGAACTTCTCGCCGAACAGCACCGCACGCGGATGCATGACGGC
>JBJOIF010000112.1:0-4080 GCA_046047335.1 Planctomycetota bacterium
CGCCGTGGCGGACGCCGAGGCCGTCAAGGCGGCCCAGCGTGCCGAGGCTGCCGCGGAGGCGTTCGCGAATGCCCGGATCGCGTCCAGCGAGCGCGGCGCGGCCGTCGACGCACTGCGTCGAGAACGCCGCAGTGCGGAACTGGCGCGGGACGAACAGCAACGCCAGCGGGCGCAGTTGGCCGAACAGGCGGATCGCCGGGCGCAGCAGGCCGAACGGCACCGTGCCGCGATCGTGGAGGCCACCCAGGCGATGGAGTCGGCCAAGGCCGAGCTGGCCACCGTGGGAAGCGAACTCGAGGGCGTCGGTGCGCAGGTCGAGATCACGCAGCGCGAGGTCGAGGACGCCGCCCGTGCACTTCGAATCGCCCGCGACCAAGCCCACATCCTCGAACGGAACTGGAACAGCGTGGAGCTCGGTCGCCGCGAGGTGGAGATCAAGCGCGAGGCGCTCGAGGAATCCACGCTTGCGGATCTTGAGATCGACCTCGGCGCCGCCTATCCCGCGCACCTGGAGGCGCGCGCCCTGCCCGACTTCGTGGCGGTGGACCGCGCGGCGGCGGAGAAGGAACTCGCCGCGCTCAAGGACGGGATCCGCGCCCTCGGCAACGTCAACCTGGACGCCATCGACGAGGAGGGCCAGCTCGAGCAGCGCAACGAGGATCTGGTGCGCCAGGTGGCGGACATCGACGCCGCGACGGCGCAGCTCGGTGAGCTGATCCTGCAGCTGGACGCCGTGAGCCGGGTGCGCTTCGAGCAGGTGTTCAACACGGTCCGCGAGAACTTCGCCGGCAACGGCGGCATGTTCCGGCGGCTCTTTGGCGGCGGAAGCGCCGACCTGTACCTGCTGCCCGACGAGGAGACCGGCGAAGTCGACATCCTCGAGTCGGGCGTGGAGATCCGCGCCAAGCCGCCGGGCAAGGAGCCTCGGGTCATCAGCCAGCTCTCCGGCGGAGAGAAGACCATGACGGCCGTGGCGCTCCTGATGAGCATCTTCCAGAGCAAGCCGAGCCCGTTCTGCGTGCTCGACGAGGTGGATGCCGCGCTCGACGAAGCGAACGTCGAGCGATTCTGCGGCGTTCTGCGCGAGTTCCTCGACCGCAGCCACTTCATCGTCATCACCCACCACAAGCGCACCATGCAGGCGTGCGACCAGCTCTACGGCATCACCATGCCGCAGCGCGGCGTCTCCAAGCGCGTGAGCGTCCGCTTCGAGCAGGTGGGCAAGGATGGCGCGATCGCCAAGGAGGCGGTGGACGCTGCCGAGCGCGAGGAGCGGGCGCGACCGAGCGACGCCCTCGCCGGGGCGTGGCCGTCAAACTGAGCGTGCCGTGGCTGCCGCGGCGCCACGCCACGGCAGCCTGGCGGCGGCCCGGTGCGCCTCCGCGTGGAGCGAGGCGGTCTCCTCCGGCGTGGCCGCGTATCCGCCCGACAGGAGGAGCACCGTCGGGATGCAGGCCGCGCTCAGCGCCCCCAAGATCAGCTGCTCGCGGCGCCGCAACCCATCGCGCGTGAGATGGAGGCGACCGAATCGGTCGCCGGCCACCACATCCACCCCAGCAAGCACGAAGGCAAGCTCCGGCCTGGACCGTTCGATCACCCCGGGCAGGTGCTCCGCCAGGGCGGCGAGGTAGCCGGCATCGTCGGTGCGGTCCGGCAGCGGCACGTCGAGCGTCGACGGTGGCTTGCGGAGCGGGAAGTTGTTCGCGCCATGGATCGAGAACGTGAAGGATTCCGGATCGTCCGCCAAGAGCTCGGCGGTGCCGTTGCCGTGGTGGACGTCGACGTCGATGACCACCGCCCTCCCCAGGCATCCCTCGGCGCGCAGCGCGCGGATCGCCACCACCACGTCGTTGATGACGCAGTACCCCTCGCCGTGCCCACGGCAGGCGTGATGGGTTCCCCCGCCCAGGTTCGCCGCGATGCCGTCCTGAAGCGCGAACCTCGCCGCCTGCACGGTGCCCATGGTGGCCAGCCGGCTGCGACGCACGAGGGCCGGGCTCCAGGGAAGGCCCAGCCGGCGAACGGCCGCCGCGTCGAGCGTGCCATGGCGAAGCGCGTCCAGGTACCCCTGGTCATGCGCCAGCGCCAGGAGATCCCACGATGCCTCGTCCGGGGCATGGACTTGCTCCGGGCGCAGGGTCCCCTCCGCGAGCAACAGGTCGCGCAGGAGCCCGAACTTTCGCATCGGGAACGCATGGCCCGCCGGAAGCGGAACCTCGTAGCCAGGATGGAAGCAGGCGCGCACGCCGCAACCCTAGGCGCGTGTGCAAGCCTTGGCCATGCGCAGGCCTCGGCCACGCGCAGGCCTCGGCCATGCGTACGCCTGCACCACGTGCGCGCCGAGGATCAGCGCTTCGCCGGAATCGTCAGCTTCATGCCAGGCTTCAGCGCCGCGGGATCTCCCTTGAGGAGCCCCGCGTTCGCCTCCAGGATGCGCTTCCAATCGGCGTCGCTGCCATAGAACTTCCGTGAAAGGGCCACCAGGGTGTCGCCCCGCTGCACGGTGTAGGTATTGGCAGCGCCAGGCGCAGGCGCGGACTCAGGAGTTTGCGCCGCCTTTGGCGCACCTGCCGCGTCCGGGAGCATGATCCTCGCCCCGATCTTCAGGTTGGTCGGCTCCAGCCCGGGGTTCATCGCGGTGATCTCCCGCCAGCGCGACCCGCTGCCGAGCTGCGCGCGGGCGATCCCCTCGAGCGTGTCGCCCGACTTGATCACGTACTCGCGCCGGACCTCGCCGGCGGGGTTGCGCGGCGTGGTGACCGGCGACACCGGGGCAGGCACCTCAAGCGTGGGCGCCTCGGGGATGCGCTGCCGCCCTTGGCCAGCTGCAGGTGCCCCAGACACGGTGATCGGGGCGGATCCACCCGTGGTGGTCGACGGGGTGCCTGGCGCCGCCGGAGCGGATGCGGCGGAAGAGTCGGGAGTTGACGGGGTCTTCGGCGCCGGCGCGATCGTCTCGCCGATCGGCCGGGACGGGCCGGCGAAGGCGTCCGGCGCTACCGCGGCGGGTCCGGTTGCCGGTGCAGCGGGTTCGGCCGACGCCGGGGCCAACGCCCCCGCGTCGAGCATCGTGTCCCCGGCATCGGATGAGCCGGTGGCATCGGTCGACGCCGACGGCGTCATGAAGGCGAAGTAGAGGCCGATGGCGGCCACCGAGACCACCACCAGCAGTGCAGCGAGACGAGCTCCGTTCGACATGGCAGGAATCCTTCCTTGGCTGACCCGCACGGATCGTGCCGGCGCCGGCGCGGGGGTCAGGCCGCGGCGGGGGTGACCGGACCGCCGACGGACCCCTCGGTCCGTTCCGGGGCGCCGTCACCGGTGACGTGAACGAGCGGGGCGGCGATCGCGACGGACGAGAACGTGCCCGCAATCAGCCCCACGAAGAACGTGTACGCAAACGGCTGGATGCTCGGGCCACCCAGGTAGAACAGGACGATCGGCGTCACCGCCGTGCAGCCGCCCGTGAGGAGGGTGCGGCTGAAGGTCTGGTTGATGGACGCGTTGATGATGCTGCGCGTCGCGAAGGGCAGCTTGCCACGGTTCTCGCGGACGCGGTCCAGGATCACGATGGTGTCGTTCAGCGAGTAGCCGATCACGATCAGCAGCGCGGCGACCACGTTGAGGTCGATCCGGAAATCCTGGATGCGCAGCGCCTGCCCGATGCCCGTCTCGGCGATCCACGGCGTCATCGCCAGGAGCCCCAGGCACAGCGCCACGTTGAAGAAGACACCGATCACGGTCGCCACCGAGTAAAGCAGCGAGCCGAACCGAATCCAGATGTACACCAGCATCCCGACGAAACTCAGGAGGACCGCCAGGATGGCCTGCGAGGCCAGGTCTCGCGCCACCGACGGCGAGATGCTCGACACCTGCTCGAGCGACGCCGGCCGGCTGAGCGCGGTGGACACGAGACGCCACTCGAGATCGGCGTAGTTCTTCTGCCACGCGGCGTCGGCGATCTTGCGACCGGTCAGGTCGGGATCCCACACGACCACGGCCACGGACGACCACAGCCCGTCGCCGGAGGGCGAGAGGCCCGAGACGAGCGCCGCGCGCCCGGCCACGTCCGCGTAGTCG
>JBJOIF010000113.1:0-4784 GCA_046047335.1 Planctomycetota bacterium
AACGGTGGCTGCAACACCAATCCGCTCGATCCGCCGGTGCAGGTGATCCCGGCGAGCGCCGTGGTCCGCGGCACGTTCTTCGTGGCCGAGGACGGCAAGGGTGGCGCCACCCGCGACACCGACTGGTACCAGTTCACGCTGGCCAGCGACCAGGTCGTGGAGGCCTCGCTCAAGAGCCCGGCGTTCGGCACGGTGTTCATCGTGGACACCACCTGCCCGTCCACCACGCTGGGCGTCAGCGCGGGCTTCTGCCCCACGTCGGTGAGCCGCTGCCTGACGGCGGGCACCTACCGTGCGGTCGTGGTGCCCTCGTTCGACCAGCTCAACGCCTGCGGCAGCCAGACGTCGGACTATGAGCTGACGCTCTCCACCACGCCGGCCACCTGCCCGCCCGTGGTGGGCACCGTGTGCACCAACCCCGGTCCGGACAGCGCGACCATCAACACCGATCCGAACACGGTCGGCCCGGGCCTCGTGGCCTGCGCCGTCGGTGGGGCGACCGGTGGCACCACCGTCAACTCGTACGCTCGGGTCTTCCCGGCCGGACAGGTGGGCGGCGAGATCAGCTGCCTGAACTTCGGCGCGTGGGCCGCTCAGGCCACCGCCGCGGGAACGTTCTTCAGCGACATCCCGCTGCCGGCGACCCTGGGCATCTACCGTGACATCGACGGTGGCGCGCCCCGGTACATCTCGGCGGACGACGGCGTCGACGGCGGCGACCTGATCCCGATCGTGGTGAACGACGTGTCCATCCCCGGTGGCGTCTACAAGGCGTCGCTGAACTTCAGCAGCCCGGTGTGCGTGGCCGACTTCGCCTCGCAGAACCTGGTGGTGGTGATCCAGTTCCCTGACCTGTTCGCCGGCTTCGGCGACGTCCCCGCGGCCAGCGGCTACCAGAACCGTGCTGGCGGCAACACCGCGGGCCCGGTGGGCAACACGTACTGCCGTCTCAGCTGCGCTGATTCGGGCCAGTTCGTGCTGACCGAGTCGCTGGGCGCCTCCTTCACCGCGCAGTGGGTGGTGGAGCTGAACGGCACGTTCAACACGTGCGCCGGCACCGTGTGCATCGGTGACCTCAACGACGACGGCTTCGTCAACGGTGAGGACCTGGGCACGCTGCTGGGCTCGTGGGGCGCCTGCCCCGGCTGCATCGCGGACCTGACCGAGGACGGCTTCGTCAACGGTGAGGACCTGGGCATCCTGCTCGGCAACTGGGGCGTCTGCCCCGGCTGATCACGGTCCGGTCACGGGACCGGTCCAACGGACGCAACTTCCGCCGCCCGCACCTTCTGGTGCGGGCGGCGTGCTTTTGGTGTGTTCGATCGGGCGTGCGACGCCGAGGGGCGGTTGCCGGCTCGCCCCGGGGAGCGGCACGGGCCGCTCAGTCCGAATCCCAGCGTCGCGAACGCTTGCGCTCGGCGTCCCGGCGCTTCCCCTCCAAGCGGCGCTCGATGCTCCCGCGCGTTGGACGCGTCTTCTTGCGGACCTTCGGGCGGACCGCCGCGCCCGACACCAGGGTGCGCAGGCGAGCCTCGCACGCCTCGCGGTTCATGAGCTGGCTCCGGTGCAGGTCGCTGCGCAGGAGGATCTCGCCATCGCCGACCCAATGACTGCCCGCCATCTGGCGCAGCCGCTCGAGCGCCGGTTCGTCGAGGCCGCCGATGTCGGCGGCACGGACGCGCAGGATGGCCGCGCTGCTCGTCTTGTTGACGTGTTGCCCGCCGGGCCCGCGCGCCGTAGTGAAGCTCCACTGCATGTGGCCCGGGGCGATCCACGCGCCACGCCCAAGGTCCACCGCGCCCGGCGGGCGGACGGGCTTGCGCGGTGGCGGCGGCGGGGCGGGTCCCTCGGGGTACGCTTCGGCCATGATGCTCCTGATTGTCGCATGTCTGGCGGTGGACCCGCCGGTGGATGCGGCCCGCATCCTCGGCGTGGGGGAGTCGGCCGCCGTGACCGCCGACGTGGGGGTATGGGTACCCCGGCTGACCGGAACGGCGCAGGTGGGATCCGGCGGCACGTCGTTCAACTTGGATCAGGACCTGTCGGTCCAGTCGAGCGCCCCTGGCGTGGCCGGAGAGTTTGCGGTCACGGTGGATCGATGGAAGTTCGGGGGGCTCGGGTTCGAGGCCAGCACCTCGGGGACCGGGGCAGCGCCGTCGGCCGGCAACTTCGGGGGCGTGGCGATCGCGGCCGGGGACATCGTCCGGGGTTCATACTCGTCGTGGATGGCTGGGGCGGAGGTGGGCTACGTCGTCTGGCGACCCTTTGCGGACGAGCCGTGGCCGTGGAGCGAGCCAGGCGACAATCGCGCCCGGGCCGAGGCGTCGATCGGCCGCAACGGCCGTCCGCTGGTGGACCTGCAGGTGCAGGCGCTGGGCGGGGTGATGGCGTTCCATTACGCGCAGACGGTGGAGAACGTCACCGCCGGCGGGACCGCCGACTTCGATCGCACGGCATTCTGCGTGTACGGGGGCGGCGGGCTGGACCTGCGCATCGGCATGGATGGACGGATCCCGCTCATTCAGGACCTCCGGCTGTACGGCAACGCCGGGATCGGTGGCGGCTGGCCGGGTGCCGATTCCGTGTGGATGATCCGGGTGGGCATCGCGGCCATGATCGACGAGCACGTCGGCATCGAGTTCGGGTACCGGCTGTTCGACTTCACGTTGGTGGACGGCCCGTCGCAGGTGGATGCCGGCCTGCGCGGCCTGTTCGGTGCGGTGAGCCTTCGGTTCTAGCGCCATGGAGCCGAGGAAGCGAGGCAACGGGTTCCTGCGTGCGAAGATCCGGCATGCGGTGCTGACCACCGCGGCCGACCGCCTGACGCTGGGCGCGTTGGCCCGTCGCCATCACCGGCAGGAGATCGAGGTCCGTTCCATCGAACTCGCCTGTCCGCTGTGGCCCGCCGCGCATGACGGGATGCGGATCGCGCACGTGACCGACTTCCACCTCGGGGCACTGATGCCGATCGGCCGGGCCGTGGACGCGGTCGAGCGCCTGGCCCGGCACGCACCCGACTTGGTCGCATGCACCGGGGACGTGGTGGACCTCGAGTCCGACGGTGCTGGCCCGCTCATGGCGGCGCTTGGCGCGGTACCGGCCCCGAAGGGCCGGTTCCTGGTGCTGGGTAACCACGACCATCTGGATGACCCCGGTGCTCTGTGCGACCTCGCTGCAACCCACGGCATCGAGGTGATGCATGGCATGGTCCGCGCGGTGGATCCCGACGCGGCTCCACTCCTGGTCGGCGGCGTCGACTGGGGCCGCACGGTCCGCGACAACGACCGCATGGTGCGCGCGCTGCCGTGCGTGCCGCATCTGCTGCTTGCGCACAACCCGAAGGCGTTCCATGCCGCATCGCGCGCAGGGGTGGCGCTGACCCTCAGCGGGCACACCCACGGCGGACAGGTGGCCGTGAAGGGACGGCCGCGGGCCAACATCTCCTTCGCGCACCGGCTCAGTGCGGGGACGTACCGGCAGAACCGGTGCACGCTGCACGTGAGCGTGGGTGCCGGTGCATGGTTCCCCTTGCGGGTCCACTGCGCACCTGAGGTGCTCCTGATCACCGTGCGCCGCGGATGAGGCCCCAGAGCGCGTCGAGGTGCCTGGGCGCTACGGTCGGCGCGCCCACCGAGACGCGGACCACCAGGTGCCCATCCACCCGCGTGTGGCTCACGAACGCATGCCCGGAGGCGTTGATCCGGTCAATGATGCGTTGCGTGGCCTCGTCGCCGGCCCGGGCGCGGAAGCAGCAGAGCGACCACGGGGCAGGGGCCACGGGAACCAGCGCAGGCTCCGCCTGCACCCGCCGAGCGAGTTCCTGCGCGAGCGCAATGTGCTCGCGGACCAGGGCCTGCAGGCCCGATGTGCCATGGTGCCGAATCGTGAACCAGAGCTTGAGTGCGCGGAATCGGCGGCCGAGCGGGACCTGCCAGTCGCGGTAGTCGATCACCGCGCCGCTCTCGGTGGCCGCGTTGCGCAGGTACTCCGGGAGCACGCTCAGCGCGCGCACCAGCGTGGCGCGATCGCGGACCCAGAAGGCGTCGCAGTCGAAGTTGACGAGCATCCACTTGTGCGGATTGACGCAGTAGCTGTCGGCGTGCTCGACGCCGCGGTGGATGCCGCGGTGCTCCGGGCAGAGTGCGGCGATCCCCAGGTGCGCCGCGTCCACGTGGAGCCATGCGCCGTGCGTGCGGCATGCCTCGGCGATCTCCGGCACGGGATCGACCGCATGGGTCCCGGTCGTGCCGACGGCGGCCACCACGAAGAACGGCACCGCGCCCTCGGCGGCATCCTGCTGCATCTGCCGCGCCAGCGCACCCGCGTCCATCGCCCGGTCGGGCCCCACCGGGATGAGGCGCAGGTTGCCCGCCCCGAGCCCGGCGATCCGGACGGCCTTCTCGATGCTCGAGTGCGCCTCGGTGCTCGCGTAGGCCACGAGCCGTGGCCCGCCGCCCTGGAGGCCGGAGGCGGTCCCCGCGAACCCCGTGGCGCGTTCGCGGGCGGCGATCAGGGCGCACAGGGTCGCGCTGCTGGCCGTGTCCTGGATCACGCCCCCTCCCGTGCCCGAGCTCAGGAAGTGCGCAGGAAGCCCGAGCATGCCGCACATCCAGTCCATCACGTGCGTCTCGAGCTCGGTGCACGCCGGTGACGTGCTCCAGAGCATGCCCTGCACGCCGAGACCCGCCGAGAGCAGTTCGCCCAGGATGCTCGGGCCGCCGGTGTTGGCCGGGAAGTACGCGAAGAATCCAGGGTGCTGCCAGTGCGTGATGCCTGGCAGGATC
>JBJOIF010000114.1:0-8881 GCA_046047335.1 Planctomycetota bacterium
TGCCACGTCGTACTGGAACACGGCGAAGCGCACGCGTGGACGGTACCGCGCCGATCGGGTTGATCCGTCGTCGCGCGCCGCAAAAAGCGAGCCGCCCCCGCGCGGGGCGGGGGCGGCGTGCTCAGGGCGACCGACGGGATTTGAACCCGCGACCCTCAGGACCACAACCCGATGCTCTGCCAACTGAGCTACGGTCGCCGAGCGAAGGGGCAAATGGTACTGAGGCCCGGGAATCCGGTCAATTCCGCGGGAGCGAGGCCCGTGCCGCCAGCGGTGGGGCGGGGTATCCTTGGCCGTTTCACCCTCCGCTTTGGGAGACCTCCACGCCATGACCACCGCCACCGCCGCCGCCCCCCGCGCCAAGCACGACTTCGGCTCCGCCTCGATCCACGCCAACCTGGCCGCAGCGCGGTTGGTGGAGCTGGCGCTGGCCCGCGGCGAGGGCATCCTGGCGGCCAACGGGGCGCTCAACTGCGACACCGGTGCCCGCACCGGGCGCAGCCCCGAGGACAAGTTCCTGGAGGACACGGCCAAGATCCACGGCAACATCGCCTGGGGCAAGGTCAACCAGCCCGTCTCGCCTGCGCACTTCGACGCCATCTACGCCAAGGTGATGGAGTACATGCGTGCGAAGAAGGACGTCTTCCGCTTCGATGGCTACGCCGGTGCGGACCCGGCGTACCGCCTCAAGGTCTCGGTGTTCACCGAGGAGGCCTGGCACAGCCTGTTTGCCAAGACCCTCTTCATCAACGCCGAGCCGAACGAACTGCCCACGTGGTCGAACGACTGGACCATCATCGATGCTTCGCGGCTCGAACTCGAGGATCCGGCGAAGTACGGCGTCAAGAGCAAGCTGTGCATCGTGCAGAGCCTCGAGCGCAAGCTCGTGCTGATCGTGGGCACGCGGTACGCGGGCGAGATCAAGAAGTCGATCTTCTACGCGATGAACTACGACCTGCCCGAGGTCGGCGTGTTCCCGATGCACTGCTCGGCGAACGTGGCCAAGGACGACCCATCGAACGTGGCCGTGTTCTTTGGCCTCTCCGGCACGGGCAAGACCACGCTGAGCGCGGACCCGAAGCGTCGCCTCATCGGTGACGACGAGCACGGCTGGTCGGATCGGGGCGTCTTCAACTTCGAGGGCGGCTGCTACGCCAAGTGCATCAACCTGAGCCAGGAGGGTGAGCCGCAGATCTGGAACGCCATCCGCTTCGGCAGCGTCATCGAGAACGTCGTGGTGGACCCGGTCACCCGCGTTCCCGACTACGACAGCTCGGCCCGCACCGAGAACACGCGCGTCACGTACCCGCTCGACTTCGTGCCGGATGCGGTGCTCCCGTCGGTCGGGGCTCACCCGAAGAACGTGATCTTCCTGTCGGCCGACGCCTTCGGCGTCCTGCCCCCGATCGCCAAGCTCACGCCCGAGCAGGCGCAGTACTACTTCGTCAATGGATACACCTCAAAGCTTGCCGGCACCGAAGCGGGCGTCAAGGAGCCAACTCCCAACTTCAGCGCATGCTTCGGCGGCCCCTTCATGCCGCGCGAGCCGATGGCCTACGCGGCGATGCTGGCCGAACGCATCAGGAAGCACGGCAGCGCGGTGTGGCTCGTGAACACGGGCTGGACCGGCGGCCCATACGGCGTGGGGCACCGCTTCAAGTTGAGCTACACGCGGGCGATCCTGACCGCCGTCCTCGACGGCTCGCTGGCCAAGGCCACGTTCGTGGAGCATCCCGTGTTCGGGCTGCACATGCCGACCGCGGTTCCTGGTGTGCCCTCCGAGGTGCTTGACCCGCGCAACACGTGGGCCGACAAGGCCGCGTACGACGCCAAGGCCAAGGATCTGGCGGCGCGGTTCCGTGCCAACGACGCCAAGTACGTGCTGGGCGACGCCGTGCGCGCCGCCGGGCCGAAGGCCTGAGGCGCCGCGTGGCCCACGCCGCCGCCGTGCACGACGCCGTCGACGTCCGCTTCGAGGACATCCTGGCTGCCCGCGAGCGCATCGCGGGCGGTGTCTTCGTGACCCCGTGCGTCGAGAGCCCGGCGCTCTCGGCGATCACCGGTGCCCAGGTGTTCTGCAAGCTCGAATACCAGCAGCGCACCGGCAGTTTCAAGGAGCGCGGCGCGTGCAACGCGCTGATGCAGCTGGATGCCGAGGCGCGCGCCCGTGGCGTGATCGCGGCGAGCGCGGGCAACCACGCCCTGGCGCTCGCCTGGCACGGCAGTCGCTTGGGCATCCCGGTCACGGTGGTGATGCCGGTGCATGCGCCGATGGTGAAGCAGGGCCGCTGCGTGGAACTCGGTGCTCGCGTCCTGAACGCCGGCGCGACGATCGCCGATGCGCGCCAGCGCGCCGACGAGTTGGTCGCCGCCGAAGGGCTCACGTACATCAACGGGTTCAACGATCACGCGATCGTGGCGGGCCAGGGCACGGTGGGCGTGGAGATCCTCGAGCAGGTTCCCGACGTCGAGGCGATCGTCGTGCCGATCGGCGGCGGCGGCCTGGTGGCGGGACTGGCTCTCGCCACCAAGACCCTCCGGCCGGCGGTGCAGGTGGTGGGCGTGGAGCCTGAGCGCTGCGCGAGCTACAGCGCGGCGATCGCGGCCGGCCGGCCGGTGCGCGTGGATGCGCGTCCGACCCTCGCCGATGGATTGGCGGTGCCCGAGGTGGGCGGTCGGAGTTTCGCGATCGCCCGTTCGCGCATTGACCGCGTGGTGGCCGTCGACGAGGATGCCATCGCGCTGGCCATCCTCCGGCTCGCGGAACTGGAGAAGGGCGTGGTCGAGGGTGCGGGGGCGGCGCCGCTGGCGGCGTTCTTGGCCGGCAAGGTTCCCGAACTCCGAGGCAAGCGCGTGGTGCTCGTGCTGTGCGGCGGCAACATCGATCCGCTGGTCTTCAGCCGCGTGATCGAACACGGCCTCGCGGTTGACGGCCGCTTGGTGAAGTTCACGGCGATCATCAGCGATCGCCCCGGCGGGCTGGCGGATCTGGCCTCGACGCTCGCGAAGGCGGGCGCCAGCGTGCAGCACATCCACCACGAGCGCACCTTCGGCGAGGCCGACGTCTCCACCGTGATGGTGCAGTGCGTGGTGGAGGTCCGCGACCGGGCCCATGCGGAGGCGCTGTACCGGGACCTTGAGTCGCGGGGCGTGCGCGTCACGGCGCGCAGCGAGCCGCCGCGCTGAGGTCCCCGTGGGTTATCCGTTGGAATCGCGCGGGCGTCGATCAAGTCGGTGCCGCCGCGCTCCGATGGAGGCGGTCATGGACAACCGCGCATTCGGCTTCGGCAAGGACGCACTGACCACCGGCGAGGTGGCCGGCATCTGCAACGTGGCGGCTCGCACGGTGAGCAAGTGGATTGATTCCGGCCGACTGCCCGGGTACCGCATCCCGGGTTCGCGCGACCGCCGCGTGCATGTGCGCGACCTCGAGGCCTTTGTGGCGGCGCATGGCATTCCCGTGACCCGTGCCACGCGCGGCACCGCACCGCTGCGCGACGATCGGCGCACGCACGTCCTCGTGGTGGATGCGGACCGTACCGCGGCCGAGACCGTCCGCGGGATCCTCGAGGGACTGGGCACGTTTCGCGTCAGCGTCGCCGCCGATGCAATCGGGGCGGCCTGCGCGTTCGGGGCCTTGTCGCCCGACGTGGTGGTGTTCGATCGGTCCGCGGGCGATGCCACGGCCTTCGTCCGGGCCGTCCGTGCGCACGGGCGACGCGGCGATGCGGCCTTCGTGGCCAGCGGCCCTGCCGGGCAGTTGCCTGCGGCGTTCCCCGGGGCGACGCTGGCCAAGCCGTACGCGGTCCGGACGCTCGTCGAGGCCATGGCGCCCGTGGTCCGTCGTCCGGAGGCGCTCGCGGTGGCCTGACGGGCGGCGCTTCTACACTGCGCGGTCCATGCGCGCGGTGCTCGTTCCCTTCGACTCGACGGTGGCGCTCCTGGCGGGAAACGCGGCCGCCATCGGGGATGCCGCGATCCTCGCGGTCCGGGCCGGCGCAGAACTCGTGGTCTTCCCGGAACTGGCCCTTGCGGGCTACCCGCCGCGCGACGCCGTCCTGCGCGCGGGCTTTGCGGATCGATGCCGCCTCAACGTGGAATCGCTGGCGGCGCGCCTGAAGGCCGAGGGTGCAGGTGGTGCCGCGGTGGTGGTCGGCACGCCGTGGCCGTCGGGTCCGCGTCCCGCGAATGCCGTGGCGGTCCTGCGCGATGGCCGCGTCGAGGCCGTGGCCCGCAAGCGGCTCCTTCCCCAGTACGACGTGTTCGACGAGCCGCGCACCTTCGTGGCGGGCGATGGCGCGTGCGTCTTTTCCTGCGGCGGCCTCCGGGTCGGCGTGATCGCCTGCGAGGACCTCTGGCGGGCGGGCGACGTGCCCGGGCAGGAGCCGTGCTCCGCCGATCCCGCGCTCGACGCGGTGCGCGCCGGAGCACAGGTCGTGGTCGTGCCCTCGGCCAGCCCGTTCGCGGTCGGGAAGTCGGCGGCGCACTGGCGGATCGCAGCCGACGCGGCGCGCCGGCTGGGCGTCACGGTGCTGGCGGTCAATGCGCTCGGCGCGAACGACGACCTGGTCTTTGACGGCGAGGCGATCGCGATCGGTGCGGCGGGCGACGCCCGCGCGGCGCAGCGATGGTCCTCGGAGCCGGTGGTTGTGGAGGTGACCGCGGCCGGCGGCACGGCCGCGATCGCGGAACCTGCCGGGACGACCGTCCATGCCGAGCGCTGGAACGCCGTGATCTCCGGCATCCGCGGGTATTTCCGGAAGACCGGTCACCGGGAGGCGGTGCTTGGGCTGTCCGGCGGCATCGACAGTGCGCTGGTCGGCGCCATGGCCGCGGCGGCACTCGGCGGCGAGCGCGTCACCGGGCTGCTCATGCCGAGCGTGCATTCGAGCCCCGGGTCGCTGGCGGATGCGCACGAGTTGACCCGGCGGTGCGGCATCCGGGCCGTGGAACTGCCAATCGCCGGGATGCATGCCGCCATGGCCGCCCACCTGGCGCCGGCGCTGGCGTCGGTGGGTGCCGATGCTGCTGGTCTGGTGGACGAGAACCTGCAGTCGCGGCTGCGTGGCGTGCAGGTGATGGCATGGTCGAACGCCACGGGCGCGCTGGTCCTCACCACGGGCAACAAGAGCGAGTACGCGGTGGGGTACGCCACGCTCTACGGCGACATGTGCGGTGCGCTCGCGCCGATCGGTGACCTCTTGAAGACCGACGCATGGGCGTTGGCCCGATGGGCCAACGCCAACCACACGGCGCTCGGCTTCGCGGTGCCGCCGATTCCCGAGTCGAGCATCGAGAAGGTGCCAAGCGCCGAACTGCGGCCGGACCAGACCGACCAGGACTCGCTCCCGCCGTACGAGGCGCTCGATGCCATCGTCCGAGGATGGGTCGAGGACGGTCGGTCGGTGGCGGACATCGCGGCGGGGTCCGGAATCGACCACGCGATCGTCGCTCGATGGGTTGCCGCGATCGACCTCGCCGAGCACAAGCGCCGCCAAGCTCCGATCATCATCCGGCTGAGTCGCAAGGCGTTCGGGCCCGGGCGGCGGATGCCGGTGGCGATGCACGCGGGCGAATGAGCCGCGCTGGTCAGCCCGCCGCTCGCGCCGCTCGTGCGGGCCGGAAGGCCGAGGGCACCTCGATGCCGGGCATGGGCAGCCCTTCGCCCGGCACCTGCAGCAGTTGGTCGGCCTCGATGCAGTAGGCGGTCAGTGCGCCGCCGTAGGCGCAGCCCGTGTCGAGGTTGGCGAAGTACGGCTTGCCGCGGCCGTCGCGAAGAATGATCGCTTCGCGCACCGGGCGGTGGCCGACCACGATCAGTCCGTCGCTGCCGTCGTAGCGCTCCCACCAATTGGGTTCGCCGTCGATGGCCTTGAGGTGGATCTTGACCTCGTCGGGCGTGGCGTCGACGCCGAGGCGTGGGTCGATGCCGGCGTGCATCACCGTCCACAGCCCGCGCGGATGGCGCACCTCGGGCTGGTCGCAGGCCTCAGTCAGGATCCAGGTGGCCTCGCGCATCAGCCCCGCGCGCTGCAGCAGTTCGATCGCCAGTCGCTCGGTGCGGGGCAGGAGGTCCAGGTTGGCGCCCGCCTGCATGCGCACGACGGCGCCGAGCAGCCGGAGGTCATGGTTGCCGCACACGAGGTCCAGCCGATGGCCGGCGGCGCGTCGGTCCATGATGGCGCGCACCACGCGACCGGGTTCGGGCCCCTTGGTGAAGAGGTCGCCCACGAGGATGGTGCGCGCGCCCGGATACCACCGATCGATGAGCTGGAGCAGCCGCTCGAGGTGCGACCCGCAGCCGTGGACATCCCCGATCACCACCGTGTTGGCGCGTGAGTGCGGCGAGGCGCGTCCTGCGCCAGTGTCCTGCGGGCCCGTCCTGGGCGACACCATGCGCGGAGTGTGCCCGGAACGGCCGCCGGTGTCCAGCGGCATCCGTAGACTGGCGGAATGCCCATCCGCCGGCTCCCGCGCCAGCTTGTCGACCAGATCGCGGCGGGCGAGGTGGTGGAGCGCCCGGCAAGCGTCGTCAAGGAGCTGGTCGAGAACGCCCTTGACGCGGGCGCCACTCGGATCGAGGTCGTGGCCGAGGGCGGCGGCGTCGACCGGCTGGTGGTCTCGGACGATGGTTCGGGGATCGAGCCCGAGGAGCTTCCGCTGGCCGTTGCCAGCCACGCGACCAGCAAAATCGCCTGTTCGGACGACCTCGTGGCCATCGGCACCATGGGGTTCCGCGGCGAGGCATTGGCGTCGATCGCCTCGGTCTCGCGCCTGACGATCACCTCCCGCACGCGGGGCCGAGATGCCGCGGCCCGCATCGACGTGGAAGGGGGAGAGGCGGCCGCCGTGCGCCCGGCCGCCGGACCGGTGGGGACCCACGTCGAGGCGCGCCAGCTGTTCTTCAACGTGCCCGCCCGGCGCAAGTTCCTGCGCTCGGCCGCCACCGAACTCGGGCGCATCGAGGAGGTGCTGGAGGCGATCGCGCTGTGTCGCCCGGCCGTGGCCTTCCGGCTGGTGGCCGATGGGAAGGTTCGCGTGGACCTGCCCTCGGCCCCGGATCCCGCCGACCGCGTCCGACGAGTGCTTGGGGCCGCCGATGGGTTGCTCGCGGTGCACGCGGACGTGGAGGTGGACGGATCCCCGATCGCGGTGTGGGGGCTGGTGGCACCGCCTTCGCTGGCCCGATCATCGGCGCGCTCGATGCGCTTTGCGCTGAACGGCCGCGCCGTGCTTGACCGCACGCTGCTGCACGCGGTGCGCGATGCGTTCCGTGGGCTGGTGGAGCCCGGTCGCACCCCGCTCGGGTTCGTCGCGGTGGAGATGGATCCATCGACGGTGGACGTCAACGTGCATCCGGCGAAGACCGAGGTCCGCTTCCGCCACTCCGGCGCCGTTCACCAGGCCGTGCAGCGTGCCGTTCGCGCGGCACTGCGGGCGGCGGACCTGGTGCCCGCGTTCGAGTTCACCCGGGTGCCGGTACCGGTGTCGGCGCCGATGCACGAGCGGCCGCCGGACGTCGTGCCTGCTCCCGTGTTCGCTGGCCTCGGGCCAGGAGTCCGCGACGGTGGCCACGGTGACGCGCGCGCGGCGGTGCCTTCGCCGCCGGTTCCGGTGTCCTCCGCGGTCGCCGTCGAGGCGTCGGTCGCCCCTCCGGTCACGCTCCACGGCAACCGGACCGAGCGTCGCGTCATGCAGGTGCACGGGTCGTACCTCGTGGTCGAGGATGCCGGGGGCATCCTGGTGGTGGACCAGCACGCCTTGCATGAGCGCGCGATGTTCGAGGAACTGTCGGCTCGCCTCGCGGGCTCGGCGCTCGAGTCGCAGCGCATGCTGGTGCCGGTCTCGGTGGCCGCCGAGCCGCGTTCCATTGAAGCTGCCGAGGAGCATGCTGCGCTGTTGGAGCGGTTGGGGATCGACCTGGCCCCATCGGGACCGCGTTCGGTGGCGGTGCACGCGTGGCCGACCTTCCTTTCGGCGCGCGGCGTGGAACCCGGTGCATTCGTGCCGTCCCTCCTGGAGCGCCTGGCCGATGGCGAGGCATCGACCACCGAGGCGGTGCTTGGCGACGTGCTCGACATGATGGCGTGCAAGGCGGCGGTCAAGGCGGGCGACCGGCTGTCGCCGGCGGAGGTGGAGTCGCTGCTCGACCTGCGCGAGCGGATCGAGCGCGCGAGCAACTGTCCGCATGGACGACCGACGTCCCTTCGCATCTCGCTGCGTGACCTCGAGCGGAACTTCGGGAGGTGACCCCCATGACAGACGACGCACTCCACGACGTGGTGCTGGCGGCCGAGCGCGCGGGGGCGCCGTTCGCGGTGGCCGGTTCCTGGGGAACGGCCAGCGGCGTGGCGTGCCGGCTGGCGGCCCGGCGCCGTCGCGGTGCCGCGGAGTCGATGGCGGTGAACGTGCTGCTGGCGCCGCCGTGGCCCGGGCTCGAGGATGCCGATGCCGCGCGCCGCGTGGATGACGCGCTGACCGTCGGGTTGATGCGCGCGGGCGCCACCGTGTCACGGGTGCGCGCCCTCGACCTGGTGGCCGATGCTGGGCCGGAGGGATACGTGGACGCCGTGACCGACCTGGCGACGGGACCCGGCGAGGCGCCAGTGCGCGCGTTGGCCGGATCATGGCTGGCGGGCACGGCGGCCGCGTTGGCGTCGGGTCGATTGCCGGGACTCGCGTTCCTGGTGCTGGCCTCCGCACCCTCGGCCGAGGTCATGACGCGACGCACGCCTGAAGACGAGGACGACCCGCGGTGGGAGCAGTCGCCCACCTTGCGGCTCGCCGACGCGCTGGCCGCGCAGTCGCCGCTCGAGGCCGTGACGGTGCATCCGCGCCCGGTGCTCGTCGTGAACGGGGCGGTGGACACGGTGCTTCCGGC
>JBJOIF010000115.1:0-2962 GCA_046047335.1 Planctomycetota bacterium
CGTCGATGAAGAGGATGATGTTCTTGGCGCGGCGCACCTCGTTCATCACCGCCTTGATGCGCTCCTCGAACTGGCCGCGGTACTTGGTGCCCGCCACCATGCTGGCGAGGTCGAGCACCACGAGCCGCTTGTCGTAGAGCAGGTCGGGCACTTCCTGCGCGATGATGCGCTGCGCCAGACCCTCGACAATCGCGGTCTTGCCGACGCCGGCCTCGCCCAGCAGCACCGGGTTGTTCTTGGTGCGGCGGCTCAGGATCTGGATCAGGCGTTCCACCTCGTGCTCGCGGCCGATGACTGGATCGAGCTCGCCGTTCTTGGCGAGTTCGGTCAGGTCGCGGCCAAAGCTGTCGAGCGCCGGGGTCTTGCTCTTGCCGCGGCGGGCGGAGGTGCCGCCCTCGGGAGCGCCGGGCTCCTGAGCCTGCGGCTCCTGCTGCTGCGGGGCCTCTTCGCGCTCCTGCTCGTTGCCAGCGCCGAGCAGGCTCAGCACCTCCTCGCGCACCTCCTCCAGCTTGAGGCCGAGGTTCATCAGCACCTGTGCGGCCACGCCGTCGTGCTCACGGAGCAGGCCGAGCAGCAGGTGCTCGGTGCCCACGTAGTTGTGGTTCAGGTTGCGCGCTTCCTCGATCGCGTACTCGATGACCTTCTTCGCGCGCGGGGTCTGCGGGAGCTTGCCCATGGTGACCATCTCGGGGCCGCTCTTGACGAGCTTCTCCACCTCGAGGCGCACCTTGCGCAGGTCGATGTCCAGGTTCTTGAGGACGTTGGCGCCGACGCCCGAGCCCTCCTTCACGAGGCCCAGGAGGATGTGCTCCGTCCCGATGTACTCGTGGTTGAACCGCTGGGCCTCCTGGTTGGCCAGGGCCATCACCTTCCGGGCCCGATCGGTGAGTCGCTCGAACATGACCTGCCTCCTTCGAATGTCCGGTCCGGGTCGCCGGGCCGTGCTCCGCCTCGACCGTACGAAGCGTGAGCGGGAAATGCTAGGAATTGCGGACCTTGTCCGCCCGATTCCATGGGGCAATTCGCGTGCCGTGGTGGCGCGGAATCCCGGCTATGGATCGGCGTTCCCCGGGGCACGGTTGAGGACCGTTCCGTGGATTCGCCTAACCGCTGCCCCACGCACGGGTTGCGTGGCGCTGCCAGGCGGCGATGCTGCCATGCCGATCGCCGGTGGCCGCTAGCCTGATGCGGCGATGTCGCCATCTGCCCCGATCATGGTTGTGCTCGCTGCCATCCTGGCGGTCGCCACGCCGGTCGCGGCGGACGGCGACCGTGAGCTCGCGCGGCCGATCCAGGTGCGGGGGCGGCTCGCCACGGGTGCGAACTTCACGGGCACGCTGCAGGCGTGGGGGCCGGACTCGCTGCGCGGCTCATTCGGCAGCCACCGCTGGGACGAGCTGGTCGCGGCCGACCTCAAGCGCATCTATCAGCAGGTGATGGATCGCCGCGATGCGGGGCAGTGGGTGCGGCTCGGCGAACTGCTCGTCGGGGTCGCCGGCGGCGAGCGCTTTGCGGACGAGGCGTTCGCGCAGGCCAAGCGCCTGGGTGCGGCGCCGGAGGCGATCGCGGCGGCGCGGACGCGCGGCGTGGGCGCGGCCGCCGAGCGCGAGGAGCGGGAGCGGATGGACCGCGAGCGCCGACTCCAGGACCGGGTGCTCTCGGATGACGCCACCGCCCGGCCGTGGCCGGTCCTCACCGACGCCGAGCGCGCGAAGGCCCTCGAGACCATGCGCGCCGAAGCCAAGTCCGCCCTCGACGCCGTGGGGATCCCCTTCGACCCCGTCGAGACCGATCGATTCATCGTCTGCGGCGACGTGCCGAAGGCGCAGCTCCAGCGGTGGGCGCGGGACCTGGACACCATGTACGCGCGGGTGGCGGAGGTCCTCGATGTGCCCAAGGACGTCAATCTGTTCTGGGGCAAGGCGGTCATCCTGGCCTTCCGCACGCAGGACACGTTCCAGGTGGTGGAGGCCGCGGCGTTCCGGCACAAGGCCGCGGCGTCGCTCCGTGGGATTTGCCACCAGCGTGGCCCGCAGGTCTACATCTCGGTGTACTTGGGCAACGACGAGCTCGACTTCGCGTCCACGCTGGTGCATGAGGCCACGCACGGCGTGGTGCATCGCTGGGTGACGGCGGCCCGGCTCCCCGAGTGGGCCAACGAGGGCTTTGCCGAGTGGGTGGCCCGGGCCTGCGTGCCGCGGTCGCCGGTCGATGCCAACCGCCGTCCGCAGGGGTTGGCGTTCTTCCGCCAAGGCGGCGACGCCACCAAGGTGATGGCCCTCGACGGCGCCAAGGGCACGTGGCCCGGCGACAACGCGATCGGGTACTCGGTGGGGTTCCTGCTGGTCGACCTGATGATCGCCGAGCGGCCGCGGCAGTTCGCGCAATGGGTCCGGGCAGTGAAGGGCGGCAAGGAGTGGCGCGAGGCCCTCGCTGCGGAATTCGGCATGACGCCGGACGCGCTGTCGCAGGCGGCGTCGCGGTGGTACCGCACCAACGACGGGCCGCCGCGGCGCAATGGGCGCCAGTAGCATCCGCGCCCCATGCCGCGCACTGCAGCCCGCACCAGCACGCCCAAGAAGAAGCCGTCCCGCACCCGATCAGGCTGGCGCACCGCTCGCGGCAGCGACCGGCACGAACTCTACGAGCGGTCCGTGCAGGACCCGGCGGTGGAGATCGCCTTCATGGAGCGCGTGTGGCGCGAGCGTCGGCCGGGCACGCGGCCGACCGTGTTCCGCGAGGACTTCTGCGGTACGGGCTACGCCAGTTGCGCATGGGTCGCCCACCGTCCCGGCAACCGATCATGGGGCATCGACCTCTGCGCCAAGACCATGGCGTGGGGAAAGGCCCGCCATGGCGCCGCACTCACGGCCGAGCAGCGGCGGCGCATGCATTGGGTGAAGGGCGACGTGCGCGGTTCCGCCACCGAGCCCGCGGACGTGCTGGCGGCGCTCAACTTCAG
>JBJOIF010000116.1:0-4415 GCA_046047335.1 Planctomycetota bacterium
CCGCAATTGCAGCGCATGGTCCACACGTCGTCGGCACCGGTGAACGTGGAGTAGTCGTGGGTCAGCTCGCGACCCGCGGCGATCCGGCGGAGTGCGCGAAGCACGAGCACGCGCCCCTCGCGATGCAGGCTCGAGTTCGGCCGACACGAGTGATTGGCGAACGCACCGAGCTCGCCGTGCGGGTCAAGGTACGCCTCGGGCCCGAAGCGGATGCAGTTGGCCGCCCGTCGCGGATCACGACTCCACAGTGCCCACACCCGCGCCGCGGGCAGCACCCGTCCCCGGATCACCGCGATGCGCTCGCCGGTCGCGAAGGGACGCAACGACACCAAGCCTCGGCCGTTGCGGACGGAACGGACTTCGATCGCGGGGGACGCGTCCATGCGTGGAGGCTATCCGGCCGATTGCGCTCAGCCCCAGCGAGAGAGAAGAAGCCCCAGGTCGATGCCGTCGACGGCACCGCTGGCGTCAAGATCCGCCACGGAACCGCCCGATGCCCACGCGGCGAGCATGATTCCCAGATCGATGCCGTTCACCGAACCATCGCCGTTCAGGTCGCCGCGCACCACCACGGCGCGCTCCCAGAATGCCGCCACGTCGCCAGCGTCGATCGTGCCATTGCCGTCGAAGTCCAGCATCTCGCGGCCGGGCTCAAGCGTCCCCTGTCCCCACTGCACGAACGAGGCCCAGTCGGTCAGATCCACCGCTCCGTCCCCATCCACATCCCCGAGGCGCGCATCGGGATAGGCCGTCCATGCACGATCTGGGGCCAGGCCGGCCAGCGTGCGCACCCCACCGTGCGCCCAACGGACCTCGATGGACCGAATGCCGGAGGCATCCCCGAGCCCGAAGTGCAGCGTCGTCTCGTTCTGCCCCAGGTAGCCGTTGCCCCCCACCAGCACCTCGCGCCATTGCGCGGCCCGCGGGGCGCCATCCGGGCCCTCCGCCACGACCGTGGCCGAGGCCCCGGCCGCATCGCGCATCCGGCCCTCGCCGGCCACGCGCAGGCGGAGCCAGCGGCGCGATTGCCCTTCCTGGTTCATGAGGAGGCGCACGGGCCCGGAATAGTTGTTGAGCAGCAGGTCCTGGTCGCCATCACCGTCCAGGTCTCCCACGACGCTGACGTAGGACAGGGACGAACTGCCGGCGATCGCCAGCGCGGCCGCCCGATCGGTCATGGGCGGAGCCCCCGCGTTCACGAACATCGCGTTCGGGAACGTCTCGTTGTTCACGTAGAGGTCAAGGTCCGCATCGTTGTCGTAATCCCAGAAGATCGCTCCCCAGCTGAACTTCAGGTTCTCGACGCCCCACGCCGCCTGGGCCTGCACGTACTCCCCCGAAGGAGTGCTGAGCAGCAGCGGGTTCACCCCAAGCAGCGGCGGAGCCGGATCCGGCAGATTGGTGAAGTAGAAGTCAGGACGCGCGTCGCCGTTCAGGTCACCGCAGGCCATGCCCATGGAGCAGAGCGAAACATCCATGCCCACGGACGGCCCGATGTCGATGAACCCTGCCACCGTATTCAACCAGAGCTGGTTGGGCACATTGCCGAATCCGCGGTCGTTGCTGACGCACAGGTCCGGCCGACCGTCGCGGTTCACGTCCGTCCACGCGGACTGATACGAGAGGCCGGTGGAGTCCACCCCGAGCGCCGGAGCGACGTCCGCGAAGGTGCCGTCGCCGAGGTTGCGATAGAGCCGGTTGCGGGCCACGGCGGAATACACGCAGACGTACAGGTCGAGGTGACCGTCGCCGTCGTAGTCCGCAACGCTGCAGCCGGCAGCCGGGGCCGACAGCACGAGGCCCGATGCCGCCGTGACGTCGGTGAACTGAAGGCCGCCGTCGTTTCGCCACAGCCGACACGGGTGGTGGCGCTGCGCGATGTAGAGATCGAGATCGCCGTCCCGGTCGTAGTCGAACGCCGCCACGCCGCAGCCCGTCGGCGATGCTGCGATCCCACTGCCCGACGACCGGTTCACGAACGTGCCTGCGCCCTGATTCTCGTAGATGCCCACGGTGCCATCGGCGCGACCCAGCAGCACGAGGTCAAGATCACCGTCGCCGTCCAAGTCCGCAGCCGCCATGCCGAACCCATCCATCGGCGTGGAGATCGGTACCGAGAGCAGCATGTTGTACGTCACCCCACGCGCCGAGTGCTCCGAGGTGAATGGCGCGGGCAGCTGCGCGTGCGCCGCGGCGGCGACCATGAGCGTGGTGAGCAGGAAGACGTTGGGCACCCACGACCACATCACCCTTCGCCTCCGGGGCAGGCGCCCCATGCCGAGATGAGCATGCCGAGGTCGGCACCGTCGACGGCGCCACTGCCATCGAGGTCGGCGCTGCCCGCGCCACCCCACTCGGAGAGCAGGATGCCGACGTCGGCGCCATCGACTGCACCGTTGCCGTCGAGATCGCCGGTGCAGGCGGATGGGCCCCACAGCGTGCGCGCGAAGGCGACCGCTGCGGGGCCGCATCGATCGCCGATCCCGCGGGCCGGCAGGTCATCGAACGGCGGATGGATGCCACCCCAGATCCGACTCATGGCGCTCTGGTCGGCGGCATCGAAGTAGGTGGCGAACTGGATCTCTGCGTCGACGCTCGGACCATCCTCGAAGACCAAGTACTGGTTGCGCGCCGCGCGGAACCGCCCGATGCCCCCGGGGAACCACGGGCTCCCCGTCAGTGCCGTGAGGACGTGCGCCGCCGCCCGGCTGAACGAACTGTGCCCCGAGACATAGCCCGCGAACGGTGGCGACACGAAGGTCGGACGCTGGTACGGCCACCACTGGACACCCAGTACCCAGCCGACTCCCGCGACGTCCGTGGCGGGAGACCCGATGTAGTCGGGACCGCGCCAGGTTCGGACGGCGATCAGCCCTTCGTAGCCCTTCAGGTCCTGGTGACGACCGCCAGGAGCGGTCGTCGTTCCCGTGACCACTTCGATGTGCCCCGGAACGAGTCCAATCCCGTCCGGGTGGTAGGCCGCCTGGGAGGGATCGCTGGACTGGCCGCGCTCGCACATCCACCGGATCGCGGACACGGGGCGTGAGGTGTCATGCCACCCCTTGACGCTCCACGACGAGACGGCCACGTCGTGCAGCGCCCCGCCGAGGGCGAGATACGCCTTGACGTCGTACTCGAAGGCGCCGAGCACGGCCCCAGCGCCACCGATCCGGCGGACGAACGAGGGATGATCCATCGCGTAGTTGAGGATCGAGAACCAGTGGCCCGGCGGCGTCTCCGAGGATGGACCATCTGCCCAGAACTCCGCAAGCACCCGAGCGTAGTCGCCGCGCGGCATCGGATTCGGGGCGTACGGCTGCCCGGTGAAGGGATTGACCGCATGGCCTCTCCCGACGTCGCCGCCCTCGAGCACCCGGTAGTACGACTGGGCGTCCCACGCCGACGGCGCGGTGATGTTGCCCATGGACGCGGGCGATGCATCCCAGATCACGCCGTCGGCGGGATCGAGGTGCGAGGCCCACAGCACCACCATCTGGTGGCCCAAGCGCCACAGTCCGTCGGTGCCGCCCGGCAGCGGCGGCGCCCCCGGATCGTGATAGACGTTCCACGGGATCCCACCGCGTACCCGTTGCTCGCGGTCTTGCGGCCGCAAGGCGAACGGTGCCACGCGGCCCCATTCGGCCGACAGGAAGTCGGGGAAGCCGCCCGGAATCACTTGGCCGTTCTGGTCGACGAACGACTCCAACGCCAGCGGCTGGTAGCGCGCCACGTCGACCATGGTGGGATTGCCGGGTGCAGCCATCACTAGGGCCGGATTGACCGGCGCATAGTGGAGGTTGGCGTAGTCATTGGCCTGGTTCGATCCATCCTGCAGACCAAACTGCACCACGGCCAGCCCGATGCGGTTGCCAACGGCCGAGGGTCCATCGCCCGTGGTTCCGACATCCGCCGGATCCGCACCCATTTCGGCCATCAGCGCCATGTATCGGGGTGCCATCGTCGCGTATCCGGGGCTGGTGCCGAAACGATTCAGGAGCACGCGATAGGCCGCGTGGCTCACCGCGACACGACGCGCCAACTCCCGATCGGTGGACGTCACGTGTTCGCCGGCGATGAATCCATGCGCCATCGGATCAAACGCCGCCCATGCATCCCACATGGCGACGCTCAGGTGGAACAGGTTGCGTGCGTGCACGGTGGGTCGACCGAAGTCACGGCGGATCGACTCGAGACAGAGGTCGACCCAGCGCCGCGCCGGCGACGCGTCCTGCGCGGACGCGCGCGCACCCGTGAGCACCCACGTCGCGGAGAGCATCACGGTGAGGAGGATGAGACGCGGCTTCGCCATGTCGTCGATTCAGGCGGGAATCCGGCCCGGCCCGCGTCCCGCAAAGGTAGAGCCGCTGCGCAAAGAAGCCACTTCGACGCGGAAACCCGACACATCGTCCGGCTCA
>JBJOIF010000117.1:0-15334 GCA_046047335.1 Planctomycetota bacterium
TCCATCGCCACGGTGGCGTCGCTCGCCCAGAGCTGGCCGATGTCCGCGTACGGGGCATCGGCACGCACCATCACCCCCATCGGACTCGTGTGGAAGATCGCGAAGATCGACACGAGATTGCCGCCCTTCTCGCGGAGCTGCAGCACCTGGTCCCCGCTGACCACCGCGAACTCGACCTGCCCGCTGGCGGCCATCTGTGCGGCCGGCGTGCCGGCGGATCCCTTGATGACCTCGACGGCCAGGCCCTCCTCCGCGAACAGTCCGTCCTGCAGCGCCGCATAGATTCCCCCGAACTCCGGCTCCGGGACCCAGTTGAGTTGGAGGCGCACAGGTCGGAGTGCACCACCGGAGCCCGCCGCGTCTCCCGAGGGATCATCGGCCGACCCGCAGGCGAAGAGCATCGGAACGAGCAGCGCGGCCGCGGCGCGCGCAAGCCATCCGTTCGCGGTGGTTCTGGCGTTCATCGCAGCAAGCCTAGCCGTGCAGGCCGCGCCCCGCCTCAATCGGCGGACGAATGCCAACGCCGCAGCAGCACCCAGCCCATGAGGCTCACCGCGCCAAAGAGCAGGAACCCGACCGCCGCAGCGGTGCCGACGGCCGCGAACACCAGCTCGGTGCGGTTCTCGCGCATCGCGGAGAGGATGATGATGCCCACCGGCGACTCGCTGCCGGCGAACGCCCCGACGAACTCGCCGACGATGGCGCCGATCACCGAGAGGCCGGCGGCCACGCGAAGTCCGGTGACGATGGACGGGACCGCCCAGGGCAGCTCGAGCTTCCACCAGCGCTGCAATCGCGAGGCGCGCAGCGTGGAGAACAGTTCCGCAAGGCCACGATCGGTGCCGCGCATCCCATCGAGCGTGGCGGCAAGCACGGGGAACACCGACACGATCGCGGCGCTCGCGACCGCGGTGCGCGTGCCGTAGCCGCACCACACCACCAGGAGCGGCGCGATCGCCACCAGCGGCACCATCTGCAGGAGCGTGGCGATCGGGTAGAGGCCCCGCATGAGGAACCGGCTTGCCGCCAGCACGCTGCCGAACGCCACGCCGGACAGGCCAGCGATCGCAAACCCGATCGCCGCCGATCGGCCCGTGAGCCACGCCGCGGACGCGAGCGCCGCGCGCGAGTCCCACCATTCCTTCGCAACCTCCCAAGGCCCGGGCAGCAGGTACTCGCTCGGGCGGAAGGCCCACACGGCGCATTGCCACAGCGCGATCGCCGCGGCCACCACGGTGATGGGCGGCAGGATGCCGGAGGCGGCGCGTCGCAGGGCGCTCATGCCGTCCTCCCAATCCGCCGCGCCCCGGCCCCGGCGGGCTCGGCCGCCGCGATCCCCTCAGCAAGCGACTGCGTCAGCTCGGCCACCAGCGCCGCAAAGACCGGGGACGACCGGGTTCCCGGGGAACGCCCACCGCGCGCGGGATGGATGATCCGTTGCACACGACCCGGGGAAGGTGCCATCACGACGATCCGGTCGCCCAGGTAGGCGGCCTCGGCGATTGAGTGCGTCACGACCACCACGGTCATGCCGAGTTCGTCCCTCAGCTGCAGCACCAGGTCGTCGAGCACATGTCGGGTGATCTCGTCGAGCGCGCCGAACGGCTCATCGAGGAGCAGCAACTGCGGCCGGGTCACGAGCGCACGTGCAATGGCGGCACGCATGCGCATGCCGCCGGAGAGCTGCCCGGGAAGCCGCCGCACCGCGTGCACCAATCCCACGCGCTCGAGCATCTCCTCGGCACGTTCGCGGCGCTCGGCCCGGGCCACACCGGCCAGCTCCAACGGCAGCGCCACGTTGGCCCAAGCGCTGCGCCACGGCAGGAGCCGCGGCTCCTGGAACGCGAACGATGCGGTCACCGGTCGCCCCGACGGATCGCCCACGCGGACCGAGCCGCGCGTCGGCGCGTCAAGTCCGCCCATCATGCGCAGGAGCGTTGTCTTGCCGCACCCGGACGGGCCCACCAGCACGGCGATCGAGCCGGGCTCCACCTCGAAGCTGACGCCGCCGAGGGCGGTGGAGCCGTCCTCGAACGCCCGATGGACGTCGCGGACCTCGATCGTGGCACCCGTGGCGGGGTCAGGAGACATCGATGCGGATTCGCGCCCCGGGCAACACGCCATGGAGCGTGCTCACCAACGCGTCGACGTCGAAGTCCGTCTCGGTGGACGCCTGCACCTCGATCTCCCGCTTGGCCGAGGTCGGCGTGACGCGCGACACGCGGAAGTCGTTCTGCTGCAGCACACTGGTCACCGCGGCCTGCAGTTGCCCGACATCCACGCCACGGCGGGCACGCACGCGAAGCCGCACCAGGGTCCGGCGCGTGAGCCACCACTGCACCAGCACGACCACCGCGAGCGCCAGCGCCACGAGCGAGTACTCGCTCATCCCGCAGGCGAGGCCGAGCACCGTGCCGATGATGGCCGTGCCGGTCTGCCGCGCGTCGTCGAAGACCGTCCGGAACCGCACCAGCCCGCCGATGCCGAAGAGCACCAGTGCGATCTCCGCACCGAGCAAGATCTGCTCGCTCGCCTGCACCAGCTCGGCGGCGATGCACCCGATGAGCGCGCAGGTGACCGTTGCCTTGCGCTGCTCGGCACGCGCCAGCGGATCGGTGCGCAAGGCCCGGCGCGGCGCGGAGGTCAGCGCCAGCGCCACGCCGATCGCCGCGGCGAGACCAAGCACCAGGTCCACCACGTACGGGGGGTGCCGGAACAGGTTGAGGGAAGACGTGATCACGCCCCAATCGTCCGGGCTCGGCATCGCGCCCGCCTCACCGCCCGGACGGAGCAGTCCGTCGAGGTCGCCTTCGCCCCGCGCAGCGCCCGGCGATGGCGCGCCCACGTCCAGGCCGAGGCGCTGCCCCATCGACTGTGCCTTGCGGGTGCCCTCGGGCCAGATGCCGCTCGAAGGCTGCCACGAGCACGCGGCCATGAGGACGGTCGCCGCCACGGCCACCATCCACGCGAGCGAGCGGGTTGCGGGGCGGACCAGGCGACCACGGGAGCCGTGACTCAGGAGCATGCGTACCTCCATGTACTCCCGTATGGTGCCCGGGCGGGGGTAGCCTTGCAAGCGCCGATGCGCCGGGCCCCTTCCATCACGGTGATCACGGCCGCCGCGGCCCTGGCCCTCATGCTGGCGATCCCTTGGATCGGGGGCGGACCTCCCGGTCCCCGCGGGCGGGCGGTTCCATCGACCGGGGTGCCGGGGGCGTCCGTGGCGACGGCCCGCTGGTACGTGACGGTGCACGGGGAGGCTGGACCGTTGGCGCAGGTCCTGGCGGTGGACGGGGATGGCCGCGTGATCGGCACGGTGCTCGGCCCCTGCCCCACCGACGAGCCGCCCTTGAGCGAGTTGCGCGGCATCGTGCACCTGGCGGACGGTCGACTCGCGGTCGTCAACGCCAAGAGCGCAGCCTCGCGGATCATCGAGTTCGACGCCCCGGACCCCGCCTCGGGCACCCGTGCGTGGCGCCGCGTGGTCGCCCGACGAGGGACGGGCAACGAGTCCATGAAGCATCCGTACCAGGCGGTGGTCGGCCCGGACGGTGCGTACTGGGTCACCAACCAGGACTCCGCCACCGTGACACGCCACGACGTGCAGGCGGACCCTCGACGACCGGGGAACCCCGAGCAAGACGATCGTCCGGACCGTGTCGTGATCCGGTCCCAGGACCAAGACCCGGATGGACTCGGCGATCCCCGCGGGCTCGCCTTCGGCCCCGACGGCGCGATCTGGATCTGCGATCGCGGCCGTCGCCGCGTGGTCATCCACGACCCCCGCACGGGCACGCTGCGACGCATCGTCGCCGACGAGTCAAACGGCCTGGGGCACCCGATCCAGCTCGCGTTCACCGCCGATGGCCGCTCCATCCTTGTGACCGACAACCTCCACCACTGCGTGTGGCGGATCGATGCGCGCACCGGCGCCATGCAGGCGCTTGTCCGGCCGAGGTCGGGCGGGCTTGACGCCCCGAGTTCCATCGCGATCGATGGCGACGTCCTGCTGGTCGGCAGCCGGCACGGCCAGGCCCTACTCACCTTCGACGCCGCGGACGGGCGTTTCCTCGGCACGTTCGCCAGGCTTCCCTCCGGACCGGAGTTCGTCGTCCCTGCCGCCGGGCGCTAGGCCACGGCCGATGCCGACGACCGGCGCCGGAGCGTCCAGCAGCGATGGATGCGACGGTTGCGGAAGTCGTCCGGAACGGTTCGCTCGCTGATCTCGCGCGCCTCGAGGCCACCGGGCACCAACGCATCCTCCCAGCGCAGCTGCCTGGAGTTGCTGCTGAAGTACAGCCACCCATCGTCCGCGAGCCACCGGGAGGCCAGTTCCAGAAGGCGCGGCCAATCGCGGTCGACCGCAAAGCTGTCGGCCTCCATCCGCTTGCTGTTGGAGAACGTCGGCGGATCGAGCACGATGTAGTCGTACCGTTCGTCCGCAGCAGGACCTGCCTCGAGGAACTGCAGGCAGTCGGCTTGGACCATGCGGTGCCGCGATCCGTCCACCGCGAACCCGTTGAGCCCGAGGTTGCGCACCGTCCAGTCTTGGTAGGTGCGCGACATATCCACGGTCGTCGTGGCCACCGCGCCGCCCGCGCGGGCGTAGACGGTGAAGCTTCCCGTGTACGCGAAGAGGTTGAGCACACGCTTGCCCGCGGCGTAGTGGCGGATGATCGATCGCGTCTTGCGGTGGTCCAGGAAGAGACCAGTGTCCAGGTAGTCGCTCAGGTTGACCTCGAACTGGAGGCCCTGCTCGGAAACCGTGCGCACCACGGCACGGTCGTCGACCCGGTCGTACTGCTCGGTGCGGTCGCGGATCCGGCCGCGGTACTTCATGTGCAGTCGGCTGCCGGGTACCTGGAGGCCGTCCAGGATTTCCTCTTCGCACCGGTCCTCAAAGGCACGGATCTGCTCCGGGGTCTCGTCCCGGGTGCGCCGGTAGACCCAGGCCACCACGTCGCCGTCGTACCAGTCGACGATGGCCGGGAACTCCGGGATGTCCCGCTCATAGAGCCGTAAGCACGTGACACCGCCCGCGCGGGCCCACCCGCGCAGGTGCCGTAACTGCTTGGCCAGCCGATTCCCGAGCATGGTGGCAAGGGTATCGGGCCGGGGGTACACTCTGCCCCTTCAATCGGGCCCACGGAGCCCGACCCGCACCCAGGACGAACACATGGCCAAGGCCCAGAACTGGACCCGTTTCATCGCTCCCGCCGTGGTTGCCGCGCTCGCGGCGGCCCCCGTCGCCCTCGCCAGCGAGGCCGACCTGAAGCTTCCCCCGATCGACGAGAAGATCGTCTTCGACGTCTTCGGCAAGCCGGTCATGGGCGCGACGCTCATGTGGGGCGGCCTGGTCATCGCCATCATCGGTGCGGTGTTCGGCCTGATCCAGTACGGACAGGTCAACGCCCTGCCGGTCCACCCGTCGATGCGCAACGTCTCCAACATCATTTGGGAGACCTGCAAGAGCTACCTCACGCAGCAGGGCAAGTTCCTGGCGCTGCTCTGGTTCCTGATCGCCGGCGCGATCATCGTCTACTTCGGGTTCCTGAACCCGATCGGTGGGCACGGCCACTCGGCCGCGGCCGGAGAGGCCGCCCCAGACGCCCACATCAGCCCGGCGGTCTCCGTGATGATCGTCCTGGCCTGCTCGGTGCTCGGCATCCTGGGCAGCTACGGGGTGGCGTGGTTCGGCATCCGGATCAACACCCAGGCCAACAGCCGGACCGCCTTCGCGAGCCTCAAGGGCGACGGCCTCAAGACGCTGTCGATCCCGCTTCAGTCAGGCATGTCGATCGGCATGCTCCTGGTGAGCGTCGAGCTGTTCTTCATGATCGCCATCATGATGTTCATCCCCGCGAACCTGGTGGGCGCCAGCTTCATCGGCTTCGCCATCGGCGAGAGCCTGGGCGCCACCGTGCTGCGCATCTGCGGCGGCATCTTCACCAAGATCGCTGACATCGGCAGCGACCTGATGAAGATCGTCTTCAAGCTCCCCGAGGACGATCCGAAGAACCCCGGCGTGATCGCCGACTGCACCGGCGACAACGCCGGCGACTCGGTGGGCCCGACCGCGGACGGCTTCGAGACCTACGGCGTGACGGGCGTGGCCCTGATCGCGTTCCTCGCCTACGCCCTCGGCGGCGGCAGCGGCGACAGCCAGACGATGTGCATGCAGCTCATCGTGTGGATGTTCACCATGCGCGCGCTGATGATCGTGACCAGCCTCGTCAGCTACTACGTCAACGAGGCGTGGTCGACGGCGTCGTTCGGCGGCAAGCGCGAGTTCGACGAGGAAGCCCCGCTCACCCGCCTGGTGTGGCTCACCAGCATCGTCTCGATCGTGATGACGTACTTCGCCAGCCATGCGCTGCTGGGGAACCTCAACTACGGCGAGAACAAGCTGGAGAACCTGTGGTGGGTCCTCGCCACCATCATCAGCCTCGGCACGGTCGCCGGCGCGCTGATCCCGGAGTTCACCAAGATCTTCACGAGCACCAACTCCAAGCACGTGAACGAAGTGGTCAACGCGTCCGCTCAGGGCGGCGCCAGCCTGAACATCCTGTCGGGCTTCGTGGCCGGCAACTTCAGCGCGTTCTGGATGGGCTTCCTGCTGCTGGTGCTCATGGCAGCGGGCTGGAAGCTCAGCCTCAACCCCGACCTCGCCCTGCTCATGCCAGCGGAGTACCGCGACTTTGCGGGCCCCATCTTCGCCTTCGGCCTCATCGCGTTCGGCTTCCTGGGCATGGGCCCGGTGACGATCGCGGTGGACAGTTTCGGGCCGGTCACGGACAACGCGCAGAGCGTGTACGAGCTGAGCCGCATCGAGAACCTGCCGAACATCAAGGAGGAGCTGAAGCGTGACTACGCCATCAGCCCCGACTTCGAGCACGCCAAGCTGCTGCTTGAGCGCGGCGACGGTGCCGGCAACACCTTCAAGGCAACGGCCAAGCCGGTGCTCATCGGCACGGCCGTGGTCGGCGCCACCACGATGATCTTCGGCATCATCTTGGCGCTGTCGAAGAACACCTCGATCGTGCCGGAAGGCAAGTCCATCGAGGGCATCCTCAGCGTGGTGCGTCCCGAGATCCTGCTCGGCTTCCTGATGGGCGGCGCGGTGATCTACTGGTTCACGGGCGCGTCGACCCAGGCCGTGGTCACGGGCGCCTACAGCGCGGTGGTGTTCATCAAGAAGAACATCAACCTCGACAAGGCCGAGGCCAGCATCCAGGACAGCAAGGAAGTGGTGCGCATCTGCACCGTCTACGCGCAGAAGGGCATGTGGTACATCTTCATCGCGGTGTTCTGCCTGTCGCTGGGCCTGCCCTTCTTCAGCCCGGTGTTCTTCATCGGGTACCTGATCGGCATCGCCTTCTTCGGTCTGTTCCAGGCCATCTTCATGGCGAACGCCGGCGGCGCCTGGGACAACGCCAAGAAGATCGTGGAGGTGGACATGCGTGCCAAGGGCACGGACATCCACGCGGCCACGGTGGTCGGCGACACCGTCGGCGATCCCTTCAAGGACACGTCCTCGGTGAGCCTGAACCCGGTGATCAAGTTCACCACGCTGTTCGGGCTGCTGGCGGTGGAGATCGTCCTCACCATCGAGAACGAGGCAGCCAAGACGTGGATCGGGCTGGCGCTCCTCGGCGTGGCGCTGGTGTTCGTCTGGGCCAGCTTCTACAAGATGCGCATCCCGGTGGACGCCAAGGACTGAGTCCGCGACACAACTGCACCTGAACCTTCCCGCGGCCCGCTCCACTCCGGAGCGGGCCGCGTGCCTTTTTGGCCGCGTTCCACTCGCCGCACTCGGCCCTCGCCGTCCCGGCCCAAGGGCGATGCAGACCGCTGCCTATACTCGCCCCCCATGCTCGGACGCGCCATCATGGTCACCGCTGCCGTCGCCGTCCTGGCGCAGGCCGCCCCCGAGGAAACGAGCGCGCTGCGCGAGTGGGGAGCCAAGCTGGTCGAGTACGGACCGGTCGCGATCTTCGCTGCCTTCGTCATCTCCGGGATCGGGCTGCACCTCAGCGAGGACTTCATCCTGGTACCGGCGGGCATCTTTGCGTACGAGCAGTACGCGCAGACCGGGTCGTGGGAGTGGTTCATCCACGCTTCGATCGCCGCATGGCTCGGGATCGTGGTCGGTGACGCGGGCTGGATCTGGATCTGCCGGCACTTCGGGGGCAAGCTCCTGGGCTGGCGACGGTTCCGCCGCTTCATCGGGCCGCGGACGCTGCTGGAGTTCAAGTACGAGATGGACCGCCGCGGCGCCGTGGCCCTGCTGATCGCCCGGTTCATCCCGGGCGCACGCACGCCCATGGTCACCATGAGCGGGCTGATGCAGCTCTCCTGGTGGAAGATCCTCGCCGTGGAGGCGGCCGGCGTGCTGATCACGGCGCCCCTGCAGATGGGCATCGGGGTGGGGGTGGCGAAGATCGGCAGCCAGTTCGAGAGCGCCGCGCACCGCTGGATCCTCTACATCGGTGCCACGCTCGCGGTGGTCGGCCTGATGGGCGTGGCGCACGTGCTGATCTCGCGGCGACGCGGCAAGAACCGCCCGCCACGCGCGCCGATGCGCTGGCTGGCTGGCTTCGCGGCCGTCACCGGCGGAACAAGAAATCGAAATGGGTGACCGGGCAGTGCGGGTGGTCCGTGAGGATCGTGACCCGCAGGCCGGACGGCTCGCCGCCAGGACCGGGGATCACCGCGGGGCTGGTGCGGGCCGCCTCAGATGCCAGGAACGCCTCGGCCTCCGCGGAGCTCAGCGAGACGCGCGCCCCTTCGCCCTCGACGCCGCCCATCGAGCCGACCGGAGGATCGATCGAGAGGACCTTCACGGGGAATCCATCGTTGCCAACGATCGCCACCTCAAACGCCTGCATGCGATCGCCACGCGTCACTTCGGCGAAGGGAGGTACCGCGGACACGCCTTGGTTCAGCGTGAACTGCGCGCGCACCATCCCGGCAAACCCTGACTTGGCGCCGAACTCCACGCGGATCGATCGATCGCCCGAACCGCCCGCATGCACCGTGAGACGCAGCTCGCGTTCCTCGCCGGGGCCGATGGTGCGGTCGCCGATGAGCTCGGCCGTCAGGCAGCCGCAGTTGGAGGCGTAGGCCAGCACCTCGACGGGTTGGCCCGACGTGTTCCGGATGCGCGTGACCCGCACCACGTCGTCGCCGCAGGGCTTCACCGGCCCGAAGTCCACGGTGCCCTCGACCGATTGCAGGGGCAGCGAATCCAGGTATGCGCTGCCCCCGCGCGCCGGCGCGGGCGCCGCCGGCGTGCGGTCGCATCCGGTCACGCCCAGAGCGCCGGCCGCCGCGGCCAGCGCCAGCAGACCCCGCGCCATGACCAGTCGCGCCGGGCTCGGCCAACGCACCCCGGGAACACGGCTGGAGAAGGACTCGCTTGGGTGGCTTGGCATCCCCAGATCGTAGCCCGGCGCCGCACGCCCACGCGCCGAGCATCCGCTCACCCCTGCATGGGCTCGCGGAGCGGCTCGATCTTCCCGAGCCTGCGCAGCTGCGGCAACTGCCACGCCACGATCCCGACCACCACCAGCGTGCCGATGCCGCCACTGACCACGCTCGCCACCGGCCCAAAGAACCGCGAGACGAGCCCGCTCTCGAATCCACCGAGCTCGTTCGAGCACTCGATGAACATGGTGTTGACGCCTCCCACGCGGCCCCGAAGTTCGTTGGGCGTGCGCAGCTGGACCAGCACATGCCGGATCACCACGCTGACGTTGTCGGCGGCCCCGCCGAGTGCCAGTGCCACGCCAGCGACCCACGGATCACGGGCAAGGCCGAATCCGATCATGGCCAGCGCAAACGCCGCGACGCTCCAGAGGAGCACTGGCCCGGTGTGATTCAGCACTGGCCGATACGCCAGCCACGCGGCCATCGCCAGCGCGCCCACGTAGGGCGCCGCGCGGAGGATGCCAAGCAGTTCGGGGCCACCGCCCAAGATCTCGTCGACGAACTGCGGCAGGAGGGCCGTGGCACCGCCGAAGATCACCGCCAGCATGTCCAGCAGGATCGCGCCGAACACCGGCCGTTCCCGCCAGATGTGCGAGATGCCCGCAAGCATCGCGCGGACCGTCATGGCGGCGCCACTCCGGGGCGCCGGACGCGGACGCGTGGTGGCCACACACGCGGCGAAGAACCCGCACGCCACCGCGGTGAGCAGGTAGACGGGCCAGATGGCGGGCAGCGCGCTGATGAGGAAGCCCGCGGCCACCGGTCCGGCAATGGCCGCGGCCTGGAACAGGCCGCTCTGGTACGTGACCACGTTCTGGAAGTCTGCCGGCGGCGAAAGCAGCGGCAGGAACCCCTGCCGGGCCGGGCCGTTCAGTGCACGCACGCCGGCGCTGGCCACCAGCGCCGTGTAGAACGCCCACAATGGCGCATCGGTGGCCGAGAGCGCCGCAAAGGCGATCGCCACCAGTGCGAACCCGGCCTGGGTACCGACCACGATCGACTTTCGGTCGCGCGCATCGGCCACGTGGCCGGCCGGAAGCGCCAGCAGCACCACAGGCAGCGCGCGGCACACTCCCATGATGCCCAGGGCCAGCGGATCGTGGGTGCGCTCCCACACCTCCCAGGCGATCGCCGTGTTCATCACCTGCAGGCCGGTGGATCCAACCAGGAATCCCGCGGCAAAGCGTCGGTAATCCGGCAATCGGAGCGCCGCGTACGGGTCATGCGCCGCTGCTGGGCGCTCGGGGCGGCGTTCGTGGGTCACGGGCGCGCAAGCGTACCCCGCGCGGCGGCGCACGCGCCCTATCCTGTTTGCCCCGGCGCCGCGACGTGACCGGCACCGTCACCTCACTCCGCTTCCACCGCAACACAGGACACACCAATGCGCATCGCGCTCGCCGCTGGCGACGGAATCGGCCCGGAGATCATGGCCGCCACCCTCACGCTCATGGAGGCAGCGGGCGTCCGCAAGGCGGTGGAGTTCGTCCCGGTTGAGATGGGCAAGTCCGTGTTCGAGGCCGGCAACACGCGCGGCATGACCGACCAAGCCATCCGCACGGTGGAGGACTGTGGCATCCTCTTCAAGGGACCGATGGAGACGCCCAAGGGCGGCGGCGGTAAATCGATCAACGTGACCGCCCGCAAGATCTGGTCGGCCTACGCCAACTATCGGCACTTCCGGTCGCTGCCGGGGGTGCAGACGCCGTTCTCGCACCTTGCCCTGGACTTCGCCATCGTCCGCGAGAACGTGGAGGACACCTATGGCGGCATCGAGCATCGCGTCTCCGACGACGTCATGGTCTGCAAGCGGGTGATCTCCGCCCCAGGCTCCGACGAGGTGCTGCGGTTCGCCTTCGAGACCGCGCGCCGCATGGGCGTCACCACGGTGCACTGCGGCCACAAGGCGAACATCATGAAGATGACCGATGGCCTCTTCCTGGAGCGGTTCCGGACGATCGCCCAGGGCTACCCCGGCATCCAGGCGGCGGACGTCATCGTCGACGCGCTGTGCATGAACCTGGTGATGAAGCCGCAGCAGTACCAGATGGTGGTGCTGCCGAACCTGCAGGGCGACATCGTCAGCGACCTCGCCGCCGGGCTCGTCGGCGGCCTCGGCTTCGCGCCCAGCGCCAACATCGGCAGCAACATCTCGATCTTCGAGGCGGTGCACGGCACGGCCCCCGACATCGCCGGCAAGGGCATCGCCAACCCCACCGCACTGGTGCTCTCGGGACTGATGATGCTGCGACACGTGGGACTCGGCGCCCAGGCCGCCGCCATCGAGAATGCACTTCTGCGGGCGCTTGAGGATGGAGTGCGGACCGGAGACTTCGGCGACCGCACGAAGCCGATCCTCGGCACGGCGGACTTCATCACGGGGATCGTGGAACGGCTTGGACAGGAACCACGCACCGTCCGACCGGCGCAGCCGGATACCGGCGACCGGGTCACGTTCACGCCGCCGCCACGGCCGTCGGAGCCGATCATCATGCACACGTTCCGCGACCTCCCGAAGGAGGTGGTCGGCGTCGACCTCTACGTCGACGGACTGCTGTCGGCCCAGGAGAGCGCGCAGCGGATGGAGCGCGCATGCGAGGGAACCCCGTTCCGGACGACGCTCATCTCCTGCCGCGGGACGCAGGTGTGGCCGACCGGATCGCCCTTCACCGAGTGCGTCGACTATTGGCGCATCCGGGTGGAGGCCCGAGATGGAGCAAGCGTGGACCAGGGCGATGCGCTGCGGCTGCTGGCCCGCGTGGCCGAGCACTTCACCGTCAGCGAATACTCATTGCTGCGGACCTTCGACGGCAAGCGTGGGTTCTCGTTGGCTCAGGGCCAGTGATCGATGGCCCATCGCCCGCCGAACGCCCCCGACAACCCCTTCCTCGCAGGGCTGCTGACCCCCGCCCAGCGGGCGCAGGAGATGCTCCGTCTCGGCACCGACTGGCACCTGGTGGCCGTGGCGGCAGGCCTCGGTGCGGCGGTCGCGTTTGCCGCGCTCGGGTTCATCCTGCCCCTGCGCTGGGCCGAGGAGGCGTTGGAGAACGCACTGCGCGGCAGCCGCGAGACGGGCGCGCTCGTGGCGGCGTCGGCGCCCGTGATCGGCGCCATCCTGACGGTGATCGTGTACGCGCTCATCCCGATGCGTTCGCGCGGGCATGGTGTCACGCAGGTGCTCTACGCCGTCCACCGCACGCAGTCGCGCATCGAGGCCAAGCTGGGTGTTCGCCAGTGGCTTGCCTCGAGCTTCACGATCGCCAGCGGTGGCAGCGCCGGCCCGGAAGGACCCATCGTCACCATCGGCGCCACCATCGGCTCGAACGTGGCGCGGCTCTTGGGCACGCGCGCCCCCGGCGCCACGGCCACGCTGCTGGGGTGTGGCGCGGCGGCAGGCCTGTCGGCGGTCTTCAGCGCGCCGCTCACCGGCATCTTCTTCGTGGTCGAGGTGGTGCTCCGCGACTTTTCCGCGCGGACGTTCGCGCCCATCGTGGTGGCGTCGGTGATCGCCTTCGCCACGGTGCAGTCGGTGCTCGGCCCGGTCGACAGTCTGTTTGGGCCATCGGCGCGGGAGGTGGGCTCCCGGCTCACCAACGTGACCATCGGGGTCACGCCATACTTTGCGGGAGTGGCGATCGCCTGCGCCGTAGGGGCGGTGTTCTTCATGCGCTCGCTGGAAGTCGTGGAGCGCGCCTTCACCCTGCTGCGCGTGCCGCGGCTCACCAAGCCCATCATCGGCGCAACGCTCCTGGGCCTGGGGGGTGCCGCGTGGGTCTGGACGCACCGCGAGGATCCGCTGCCGCCCTTCTTCGGAAGCGGCTACTGGAACGTGCGTGACCTCATCGAGAATGCGGGCGTGGTTGCCCCCACCTTCGGAGGCGCGGCGATCCTCTTGGTCTGGTTCGTCAGCAAGAGCTTCGCCACCGGCGCAACGCTCGGCTCGGGCGGCGCCGGTGGCCTGTTTGCGCCCAGCATGGTGACGGGGGCGATGATCGGCGGCGCGGTCGCCGAGGCCCTGCGCGCAGCCGGCGTCGAAGGTGCACCCGCCGCCGAGCTGGTGCTGGCGGGCATGGGCTGCATGGTGGCGGCCACCACGCACGCGCCGCTGGCGGGGGCAATGCTCGTGTACGAACTCTGCCGCGAGGAAGCGGTGATCCTTCCGGTGCTCCTGGCCACGGTGGTGGCCACCCTGGCCTGCCGGGCCATGCACCCGCACAGCATCTACACCGCGGGTCTGGCTGCGCTCGGCGTCCGGCAGGGCGCGCTCGGCGACCTGGCCATCCTTCGACGACTGGACGTCCGAAGCATCGGGCATCTGCCGGGCGTGGTCATCGCCGTGGATGCCCCCGGCAGCGCGCTGGTCGACCTTGCCGAGCACCATGGCGCGCTCGAGGCGGTCGTGGTCGACGCAGAGGGCCGGTACCGCGGCATGGTGACCGGGCGCGAGTTGCAATCGGTGCTGCTCTCCCGCGAAGCCCTCGCCGCCACGCTCGCGGCCGACCTCATGCGCACCGACCTGCCCACCGCGCGCGAGGACGACACGCTCGACGTGGCGTTCGGCAAGCTGTCGGTACCTGACGTCGACTCCATCGCGGTGGTCGAGCCCGGCACGGGCCGGTTCATGGGCACGCTGACGCGCGAGCGCCTGATGCAGGCCTACGCCGAGGAACTGGCCAAGGACGGCTGACGGCGCAGCCACCGCCGCGCGGCGAGCGCCACCGCCACGCACGCGATGGCAAGCACCGCCGGCACCCGATGGCTCGGCAGATCCATGCGCCGCATCGCGAGGAACGCCGCTCCGCCGACCGCGGCCATCACGAAGCTCAGCCCGTTGGACGTGCCAAGCACGCGGCCGCGCGAGGCATCCGGCGCCAATTGCTGCAGTGCGCTCTGCAGGGGGATGATGTAGAAGCCCGCGGCAAGCCCCGTGGCCGCAAGCCACGCGCCGACGGTCCAGTAGTCCGGCGGCGCGAAGCCAAGGCCGGCAAGCACCACGGCAAGCGCCATTGCCCCGCCCGGCACGAAGTGCGGGCGTCGATGCGGCCGATCAAGCCATGCTGCCGCCACGCACCCCACGCCGATCGACACGCCGAGCAGGCCGATCAGCGCCGCCACCTCGCTGTTTCCGGTGCCGAGCCATGCACCGTAGTCCGGCAGCACCAGAAGCATCACCGCCGCCAGCAGGTAGAAGAATGACCAGTAGAGCGCCGTGGCCAGAAGGGGTCCCGAGGCCATCTCGCGCAACGTCGCCATGTAGGTGGCGAACGGGTTGAGTTCCACCGGCAGGTCGGGGGCCTGCGGGGCGAGCCGCGGCAAGGTCAGGCAGGTGCAGAACCCAAGCGCCACCAGCACGCCCACGGCCAGGCCCGGCGCCCATGCGCCCGATCCGGCCGGCACGCCGTCCGCGATCGATGCATCCCAGCGATCGCTGACCACACCCGCCAGCAGCGTCCCGAAGATCACCGCCAGGTTGGTGGCCATGTTCACGACGCCGTTGGCGCGGGCCACCTCAGCCGGCGCCACCAGCTCGGCGATCATGCCGTACTTCGCGGGACCAAAGAACGCGCTCACCGTCGAGAAGAGCACCAGCGACACGAATGCCGTCCATGGCTGCCCGCGCGCGAAGGCGATGGCCACCAGGGCCGCCACCGCAAACGACACGGACTTCAGCACCACGGTCACGGTGCGCTTGGAGAACCGGTCGGCCAGGCGACCCGCCCATGCCGACAGCAAGATGAACGGCACCGTGAACGCGATCGCCACAAGACCGCCACCGCCCGTGCCGAACACCGGTTCCCAGGGCTTGCCCAAGGCCACCGCCAGCGTCAGCGCCGTCTTCACCAGGTTG
>JBJOIF010000118.1:0-4032 GCA_046047335.1 Planctomycetota bacterium
GCCGCATGGGTTCGCCATCATCGGCGCATTTGCGCCGGATGGTCCGGAGCGATGCAGCGGACTTGCGGTGCAGCGCCACGACGCCGCGTCCATCGTGGCAGCGATGGGTCCGTCGTTCAGCCTTGTGGGCACCGCGCAGCAGACCCACGTGACTCCCTGGGGGAAGCCGCAGTCCTTCGCGTGGGCGGTGCTGCAGCGGCGCGGAGACCCTTGCTCCGGGTGAGGCGTGTCCCAATTCGGGACAATTCTCGCCGCGAGCAGCGGAGTACGCAGCGCCGAACTTTCGCGCCATGTACGGGGTGAGCCTCCACGCACTCGTAGAGTGCCCGCCCGGGAGGAACGTCGCATGACCAGCCACACCCAGCGACGCTGGGCACTCGTGCCCGCCGCGCGTGACTTCGCTCTGGCGCATGGCGGCCTCGTTGACCGGCGTACGTTGATGATGGTTGGCCACACCTACAAGCAGATCCGCGCGCTGGTCGCGCGTCGGGTCTTGGTCCCCTTTCGAGGCGTGTTTCACGCCGTGGATGCCTGTCCTCGGTGGCTCGAGGCACGGTCGTCCATCGTCCAGGATGCCGCGCGCTCCGCCCACGCGCTGCAGCTCGCCTTTGGGGCAGAAGCCATCGTCACAGGTGCCGATGCAGCAATCCTGCAGGGGTGCACCGCATGCACGCACGATGGGTCGTGGGACGGCCGGTTCGACCGACACGCATCGGCGGTCTACTCGCGCAATCATGCGCCGCGTTGCGTTGGTCCCATCGATCTGCGGCGCGGGACCTTCGATGGTGCCATCGTGCGCCGGATGGGCCTATTGCTGGCTGACCGCGAAACTGCGCTCCTCGACATCCTGGAGGCGCAGCACCGGTTCGATGGGCGAACGGGCGAACTTTCGTCCGCAGGAGTCGAGTTCCTCGATCGCTGCCTCCAGCGAGGATGGCTCACTCTTGAAGGCCTCTCGGGCCGACTCGCGGACCGACGGGCCACGGGCCTAAAGGGGTGCCGACCAACCTCCGCGCTGAAACTGGCGGTCGGACATGCCAGTGCCGGCACGCAGTCCGAGGCCGAGCGTCGGATGGCGGAGCTGCTGCGCAACGGGGGGCTTCGCAGGGGTGGAACGAAGGGTTGGCGAGCGAACTTCCGGGTGCACGGCGTGGATCTCTCCGGGAGCTGGCGTTGCCGCGTCGATTTCGCCTGGCCGTCGTGCAGACTCGCGATGGAGATTGACGGCCGGGCGTTCCACGCCTCGGCGGAGTCCTTTCAGGCGGACAGGGCCCGGGCCGCGCGACTGGTGGCGGCTGGATGGACGGTGATCGCATTCACGTGGGATGACATCGTCGGGCGCCCCCTCTGGGTGCTTGGCGTGGTCACGGGCACACTTCGCCGTCTTGGCCATCCTCTCGCACACCCTTCCTCCGGGTGAGGTGTGTCCCATTTCGGGACAATTCTCGCCGCGAGCAGGACTTTGGAGAGTGGCGGCGCGCCGAACGCCCCCGGAACGACGAAGGCCAAGGCGCGGGCGCCTTGGCCTTCGGAGTGAGGAGTCGGGCTGGCGGGATTTGAACCCACGACCTTTTGACCCCCAGTCAAACGCGCTACCAAGCTGCGCTACAGCCCGAGACGGGTCAGTATAGCGATCGCCCCATGCCCGGATAATCGGCCCTCAGTCCATCGGTGTGGCATGAATCCCCACCTCCGAGAGGAGTGGGCACGCTCGCGCATCGAGGATCTCGATGCGAACCCGCTCGGCACGGCCTCGCGGAACCCGCACGATGCGGCGATGCCCGATGGTGGTGCCCTCGGCAAGCACGCGCCATCCATCGGTGGTGCCGCCATCGGCATCCAGCGTCGTGCTGCTCGGCACGCGGATGCGCCACCGCCTGACGCGTTGCCCCAGTTCGATCGGCTCGGCCATGACCACACGATCCCATTCGGCCGTCGGGTCAAGGGCGACCTCGATGAACGCGGATCGGACGTCGTCGTCCGTTGCCCAGTAGGTGTCGGGCTGGCCGTCCACTGCGCGAGCCCCTCCGAACGGATTCACCGTGGTCGCCCCTGCGCGATCGGCCTGCGCGGCGCCGCGGTGGGTGCTCGTCACGGTCGGTCGCCCGCGCGCCAGGTTGGTACCCGGCCCATAGGTGCGATCCACCAGCGCGCGCAAGCCTTTGGCCGCCTCCGCATCGCGCTCATGGATGAGCCCCCGGCGGTCGACCGGGAAGTTGAGGTGGAAGTTCGCGTTGTGCCCGATGCTGCGTTCCCAAAGGTCGAAGAGCTGCCTCGGTGACTTGACCTTGCCGTCTTCCTCGGGGTGATAGAACCAACCGGGTCGGATGCTGACGTCGCACTCGGCGGGAATCCAGGCTTCCCCGTCCTCATCGCCCTGGTTGAGGCTCGTGGTGCTGGGCGGGTTGTCGGCCCCCCGCCCGTGGCCGGCGGCCCGGAGCATGGACCAGCACGTTTCGCCTGCCCAGCCCTGTTCGTTGCCCACCCAGCGGATGTCCGGCCCAACGTCGCTGAAGATCACGGCGCCCGGCTGCAGTTCGCGCACCGTGCGCTCGAAGCTTGGAAAGTCGTAGGCCTGGCGCTTTCCGTTGGGCCCTTCGCCGCATGCACCGTCGAACCAGACCTCGAACACTGGACCGTATCCGGTCAGCACCTCCCGCAGTTGCTGCCGGAAGACGGCGTTGTACGGTTCGCCGGTGCCGTAGTCGGGGTGATTGCGGTCCCACGGGGAGAGGTACACGCCAAACTTCATGCCCGCCTCGGAACACGCCTGCGAGAGTTCCCGCAGGACATCGCCGCGGCCGTCGCGCCACGGACTCGCCTTCACCGAGTGGGCGCTCGTGGCCGTCGGCCAATTGCAGAACCCGTCGTGGTGCTTCGCCGTAATGACCACGCCGCCGATGCCTGCATCCCGCATCACGCGTACCCACTGTCGCGCGTCCAGCGCCGTGGGGCGGAAGACCGAAGCTGGCTCGTCGCCGTGGCCCCACTCCCGGTCGGTGAACGTATTGGGCCCGAAGTGGATGAAGCCGGTGAATCCCATGCTTTGCCACGCGCGTTGGGCGGGGGTCGGAAGGGGCGGACACGGTGACGGCGGGTCGGTGCTCACCCGAGGGGCATCCTGAAGAAGGGTGGTCGCGAGGACAGAGGCGAGTGCCGCGGCTCCAAGCATGGTGGGCGCAGGCTAGACGTGGAGCCCTTGCGTACCTCGGATGGGGTTCAAGGCTAGGTTATCTGGACAATCGGGCCGGGTGCCGGATGCAGAACTCGGAAATTCTTGGCGTCAATGTTGTTGCTCCCGTGTGAATCTGGGGCATGTTGCCGTGTCCTTTCGTCCGGCCCACGGACTTGAGGAGCCTGCCGTGGGGCAGGATGTGTTGGGTGTCGTTCCCGTGACCCCCAGCCATGTGCTCAGTTCGTGGTTTCCCTTTCCTGAGGTTTCCCAAATGAAGATTTCGAACCGTCTTGTGAAGCACGCTGCTGCTGCGGCGTCCGTCGTTGTCGCCGCCTCCGCGAACGCCGCGGTCGTCACCTGGGACTGCAACTTGGCGATCCCGGCCAATTTCGATGGCCTGTACATCAACATTGAGACGCAGGCGACCGGCACCTCGGCCTCGGGCGTGGCGGGCTGGGACATCAATCCCTACGGCGCGTCGACGCTCAACTTCTTCTACGGTACGGGCACCACGTACGTGCGCACGCAGGGCTCCGGCGGTCCGAGCAGCCTCGCCGAGGGCACGGTGATCAGCGCGTCCAGCACGTTCGCCAACGCCACGACCGCGGTGATCTCGAGCGCTGGCGTCGGTTCGAACGGCTGGTCGATCAACGCCATCAACTACTTTGGGTTCCGGTTCACCAACGCTGCTGGCGCCACCCTCTACGGGTTCGGCAAGATGCAGGTTGGTGCGTCCGCCACGGAGCGCACGCTGCTCTCGCTTTCCTACGAGGACTCGGGCGCCGCAATCACCGTCCCCGCTCCCGGCGCGCTGGCGCTCCTGGGTGTGGCGGGCCTCGCCGGCACTCGGCGTCGTC
>JBJOIF010000119.1:0-8890 GCA_046047335.1 Planctomycetota bacterium
CCGCGCGCATCGCGGCGCGCGGGATCCACGTGGACGAACGGCGCGTCGCCCGGCTCGAGCACGGCATCCACGCACCGCACCGTGCATCCGGCGTTGCGTGCGGCCATCCACGCGCGCGCCGGGTCGAGGTCGGCGCCGACCGACTCGGCCACGCGCGCCAGCGCCATCAGGTCGCCGCCGATGCCGCAGCAGAGATCGTCGATGCGCCCGGCACCGGCTTCGCGGAAGCGCGCGGCCTTCCATGCAGCGATCGCGGGGTCGCTCGCCATCTCCGCGCCGGCGCGGTCCATCCACAGCCCCGCCGCCGCGGGGCCGAACTTTGGTGCGGCGCGCGTGCGGGCCAGGCTGAGTTCGATCGCCATGGCCACCAGCGATGGGTCGTGCCGCGCCCGAAGACGCTCAATGACGGCGGGTGCCGGTGGCTCCGCGATTCCGCGCAGCGCGTCGAGCAAGCCCTGCGACGAGGGTGCAGCCAGGCGCTCCCACTCCGCGGTCACCTTCAGCGCTTCTCCATCGCCCGCGCCGACGCGGCATCACCGAGGAGCACCGACATGGAGCGCAGGTCGTCGGTCGAGTCGAGCACGATCTTCAGGATGATGGTGAGTGGCACCGCGAAGAACATGCCGGCCAGCCCGAGCAGGTAGCCCCACACCACCAACGAGAGCAGCACGACGAGCGGCGAGAGCCCGAGCCGCGCGCCGAGCATCCGCGGTTGCAGGACGCTTCCGATCAGGACGCCCGCGCCCGCCTGCACCACGGCCATGGCGATGGCGGTGCCCCAGCCGTGGGTCACCAGCGCCGCGAGTACCACCAGGAGTCCGGCGGCGATCGCGCCGATGGTGGGGATGTAGTTCAGGAAGAACACCAGGAACGACAGCAGGAACGGGAACGGCACGCCGAGCGCCACGCACGCGGCGTAGTTGATGACGGCGAGCACCACGTTGAGCTGCGTGATCACGACGAGGAACGAACGGACCTTGTCGGCCACGCTTCCCATGCCTGCGCTGTTCATCGCGTTCGGGAACGCCACGCGCATCTTCAGCGGCACGCTCGATGCCTCGGCCACGATGAACGCGGTGACCAGGAGCACGAAGGTGAAGTTCTGCACCAGCTTTGCCAGCTGCACGACGATCACCTCGGTGAAGTCGCTGAGCTTCCAGTTGTGGGCTTCGGCCATGACCTGGTCGGGGTCCACGTCCAACCCTCGGTTTCGCAGGCCCTCGAGCGCCGAGTACATCAGGTCGTCGATCCGGGCCTCGTACTCTGGAAGCAGCGGCTTCAGTGCCGCCGCGGACTGGCCCAGGTAGTAGCCGATGCCCAGCGCACCGCCCAGCGTGGCGCCGAGCACGATGAGCAGCGCCAGCCATCGTGGCATGCCCAGCTTCCCTTGGAGCACGGTCAGCGGGAGGATGGCGATCATGCCGATGAAGGCCGCGGCCAGGATCGGCGTGATGATGCCCGAGGCCTCCCGCACGCCGGCGGCGATCACCACCACCGCGGCCGCCGTGAGCAGGACGTTCAGGCCGCGGCCGCGCGGCGGGGCGCCCAGCGGGCCGGCAGCGGTCGATGACGATGGCGAAGCGAATGGCATGGTCGTTCCTCAGCGTGGCGTGGAATCCAGCGGCCGCACGCGCACGTTCCGGTATTGCACCCGGTCGCCGTGCCCGAGGAAGCCGATCCGTCCGGAGGCGCGGCCGGCTCCGGGGTGTGCATGGCCGCTCAGCGTGCCCGCCGCCATCGCCTGGTCGAGGTCCACGTCGAGGATGACGGTGTCGTTGAGCCGCACGTTCACCTTTCGACCGTTGAGCTCCATCGACTGCTGATTCCACTCGCCGGCTGGCCGAAGGGCTGCCGTGCTGCCCCGGGAGGCGGCGATGCCGTACACGCTGCCGTGCCGCTGCCAGTCCTTGAGCCAGCCCTCGTACTTGGCATGCCCGTCGTCGAGCACCTGGATCTCCATGCCCTCGTAGGCGGCGTCGCCCGCTCCCGGCGCACGCACGGCGATGCCGTTGTTCGCCCCGGGCGACACACGGAACTCGAGGGTCAACTCGAAGTCACCCCATTCGCCGGGCGCGTAGATGTCGCGGCCCTCGGGGCCGCAGGTCAGCGCACCGGACTCGATCGACCAGCCGGCTCGATCGCCGGTCCAGCCGTCCAACGACGTTCCGTCGAAGAGTGTGACGAATCCGTCGGCATCCGGGGGCCGCTCCACGGTCGACGCCGTCGGCACGGGAGCGGCCGCCGCCGTCGGCGGTGCGGATCCTGCCGGGGTTGGCGCCTCCCGGCCGCACGCCGCCAACAGGGTCACGCCCGCAAGCACGGCCAGCATCGATCGCATGGACGGACGGTACCACGCGCCTAGGCTGCGTCCGTGGCACGTGCACGCCGGACGAGTGGGTCGGACGTCGATGCGGGATCGCTCTTTGCGAACTCGCCGCGCGATCGCGCGATGGAGCGGGTGCCCCCCGCGCCGATTCCCGAGGACGTGGTGCGTCTGGCCGGTCGGATGCCCCACGGCGTCCATCTGGGAACCAGCAGTTGGGCGTATCCCGGGTGGAGGGGGCTTGTCTACGCGCGGCGCGCTCCATCGGCGTCGCTGGCCCGCGATGGGCTCGCCGCCTACGCCGAGTGGCCGATCTTCACGACCGTCGGCCTCGATCGCGCGTTCTATTCCTCGCCCACCGAGGACGAGTACCGCGTGCTGGCCGACCTGGTGCCATCGGGCTTCCGGTTCTGCGTCAAGGCGGACCAGCGCTGCGTGCGTCCGGACGCCGACGCACACGGCAGCACGCTCGGCAGCACCACCGCTCACCGGGCGCACGGCGCGCCCAACCCACTGTTTCTCGACGCCGACTTCGCGTGGGAGACGGCGGTGCGGCCGGCGATCCGTGGGCTCGGCGAACGCCTCGGACCAGTGGTGTTCCAGTTCCCGTACCTGGACGTGGCGCGCGGTGGCCGTTTCGGCGGAGCGGCGGAGGCGAGTGCGCGCATCGGTGGGTTCCTATCGGCGCTGCGCGTTCGGGCCGAGGCCGAAGGGCTGCACGAGCGTTGGATTCCCGCCATCGAGGTGCGCAATCGCGAGTTCCTGTCGCCCGCCGCGATCGACGCGTACGTGCGGGCCCTGGGCGAGGGCGATGCCGTCCACGCCTACCTCCAGCACCCGACGATGCCCTCGCCCGCCATGCAGGAGCGCACGCTGGCCGCGGCCGGTGCACCGGCGGCCCGCCGCGGTACGCGCGCGATCGTGGTGCGATGGATGCTGCCGTCGGCCACCACCTACCAGGATGCATCGGCCGCGTTTGAGCCCTTCGACCGGATGCTTGCGCCCGATCCGGCCGTGCGTGCCGAGGTCGCCGCGCTGCTCTCCGGCGCCGACTCGTCGCGGCCGGGGTTCGTGGTGTGCAACAACAAGGCCGAGGGGTGCGCGGCGCTCACCGTGCGCGCGCTGGCCGAGGAGTTGGCGCAGGACGGCGCGGCTACGATTGCGGTCCAACCGGAGACCCCATGATCCACGCCCGCCGCGCTACCGTCTGCATCGCCGCCCTGATGACCGCCATCATGGCGGCGGCCGGTTCCCAGGACCCGGCGCCCGACACGGGGTCCGCCGGGCCGGGCAAGCCGGCCGGCATCCCCAAGATCCGCCTGCAGCGCGTGGCGCCCGAGATGACCTTCCGTCGTCCGGTGCAGGTGGTGTTCGAGCCGGGCGTCGACAGCCGGATGTACGTCCTCGAGCAGGCCGGGCGCGTGCTCGTGATCGACCCCGCCGACCGCGATGCGAAGGAACCCAAGGTGTTCATGGACATTCGTGGCCAGGTGAACAGCCGCGGCAACGAAGAGGGTCTCCTCTCCATGGCCTTTCACCCGAAGTACCCGTCCACGCCCACGTTCTGCGCGCTGTACACGGCGATCGACGCCCAGCGCAAGCGCAGCAACGTGTTGTCGCGGTGGACCGTTGATGCGGAGTCGGGCACGGTCAAGGCCGGCAGCGAGGAGATCCTGTTGACGGTCGAGGATCCGTACTCGAACCACAACGGCGGCACGGTGCTGTTCGGTCCGGATGGCATGCTGTACCTGAGCCTCGGCGACGGCGGCGCGGCCAACGATCCGCTGCAGGCGGGTCAGGACCTCGGCACGCTTCTTGCCAAGGTCATCCGCATCGACGTCGATCGGGCGGACGAGGGCAAGCCGTATGGCATCCCGAAGGACAACCCGTTCGTCGGCACGGAGGGTGCGCGCCCCGAGATCTGGGCGTACGGCCTCCGCAACGTGTGGCGGATGTCCTTCGACCGCGTGACCGGTGACCTGTGGGGCGGCGACGTCGGCCAGAACGCATACGAAGAGGTGGTGCTCATCCGCAAGGGGGGCAACTACGGATGGAACCCCCGCGAGGGCTTCCACGAGTTTCCTGGCGGCAAGCCTGGGCGATTCGGCAGCGAGTACCTCGAGCCCGTGGTCGAGTACCCGCACAGCGAGGGGGTCAGCATCACGGGTGGCTACGTGTGGCGCTCGAAGGAGGCGCCGGCGCATCAAGGGGTCTACCTGTACGCGGACCTCGTCTCCTGCCGGGTCTGGGGCATCCGCGCCCCGAACGGCACCCTCGAGGCCGGGCCGGAGGTCCTGCTCACCACGCGCAACCAGTTGCCCACCAGCTTCGGCGAGGCCAACGACGGCACGCTGTACCTCGTGACGTTCGAGGGAAGCCAGGATCCCCGCGCCAAGGGTGCGGTGTGGCGCATCCAGCCGGCCCAGTGAGCGACGCGGCGGGTTCCGCCGCCGTGGCGCGGGCATAGAATGCGGCCATGCGACTGCGCCCCCCATCCATCGGCCCGGCCGTTTCGCTGATCGCCGCGGTGGCGGCGTCGGTGGGGTGCGACGACGATCGCGCGTTGTGGGGCGATGCGATGAGTCCCACGCAGATGCAGCAGTCAAACGAGGGGCCCGGCCCGGCCTCGCCGATCTTTGCCACCACCGAAGGCGACAGCGAAGACCCCTTCGTCGACAACCCCACGTATCCCTTCGTGGATGCCCCGTGGTGGTCGAACCCGGCCTACAGCGGCGGCTGAACCCCGATGCCCACCCACCTCTTGCAGCTCGAGGGTCTGTCGGACGAACGGCTGACCCAGTTGCTCGACGCCGCCGCCGCGTACCTGCCTGCCGCCCGTGGCCAGGCGCCGGCACCGCCCGCCTTGGCGGGTCGCCTGGTGGCGCAGATGTTCTTCGAGGACTCCACCCGGACCCGCCTCAGTTTCGAGGCGGCGGCGGCCCGGCTCGGGGCCCGGTCCATGTCGCTGCAGGGGGCCGGCTCCAGCGCCAGCAAGGGTGAGACGTTCCTGGATACGGCCCTCAACGTGGATGCACTGGGCGTTGACGCCATGGTGGTGCGCACCTCAATCTCGGGAGGCCCTGCGCTGCTGGCGCGGCATGTGCGCTGCGCCGTCATCAACGCCGGCGATGGCCGGCGTGAGCATCCCACCCAAGGGCTGCTCGATTGCTTGACCGTCCGCGAGGCATTTGGGCGGTTCGGTGGCGTCCAGGTGGGGATTGTCGGAGACATCGCCAACAGCCGGGTTGCCCGCAGCGCCATCCATGCGTTGACCACGCTTGGCGCGTCGGTGCACCTGGTCGGGCCTCCGACGCTGTTGCCGGCGTCGTTTGCAGGCGTGGCCAAGCGCAGCGATCTTGTCCATATCACGCATGATCTTGACTCGATCTTGGATCGATTGGACGTGATCATGATGCTCCGCGTCCAATTGGAACGGGCGGCCGGCGGAGGCATCGCCTCGGATTACCGCGAGCACTATGGACTGACCCATCAGCGGGCGCAGCGCCTCCCGGGCCACTGCATCGTGATGCATCCGGGGCCAGTGAATCGCGGCGTGGAGGTGGATGACGACGTCGCCGACGACGTCCGTCGGAGCCAGATCCTGCGTCAGGTCACCCACGGGGTGGCCGTGCGGATGGCGGTACTGCAAGATTCCATGCCGTGTTAGGGGTATGTTTGGAAGTTGTTTCCGGCCCGGGTGAAACGATGGTGGAGGTACCCTCTACTGCTTGCCGATAGGGGAGCGTCGACGGTTGGGCGGGAACCACCTCGGTGGCTGTTTCGTCCCCGTGCCGTTGGCGGAGTCCCGGAAGGATCACCATCACCCCATGAGTCCCGAACCGCAGCCGTTGCCCGCCGAACATCCCGCCCGAATCCGTGGCCTGCGCAACGCCATGGCCCGCGTGGCCATGGCCGTGGCGGCGGTGGTGAGCGTGTCCGGCTGCGATTACGACAGCTGGATGGACCCGAGCCGGACGGGCTACTTCGAGCACACGCCCACCTCGATCCCGATCCTCCGCAAGATCGATGTCATCGAGGTCGAGGAGGACGCCTTCGCCACCGAGATCGGGCCGCCGCGTCCTGAAGACCTCGTGGGCGGCGCCCCGGACTACGTCTTCGCCGCCGGCGACGTCCTGGAGGTGCAGATCAACGACCTGTTCCAGGTGGACAAGGCCGAGCAGTTCCGGCGCTCCGTCGACCAGTCCGGCAAGATCGTGATTCCCATCATCGGCGCCATCGAGGTGAGCGGGAAGACGCAGACGCAGCTCATCGACTACATCACCGAGAAGCTTCGCCCGATCATCCGCGACCCCCGCGTGTCGGTCACGGTGCTCGAAGGCCGCGCGTTCACCTTCGTGGTCTCCGGTGAGGTTCGCAACACTGGCGTCTATGCGTTGACTCGTCCGGACTTCGACGTTGTGCAGGCGGTCGGACTGGCTGGCGGTGCACAGCAGGGGGTCAAGCGCATCCGCATCGTGCGGCTCGAGGAAGATGACCTGCCGATGGACGCCAACCCACCCGGGCAGGGGAAGGTTGGAGCAGCGGCGGCGCCGACCTCAGCCCCGGAGGGCGGCGCGCCGCAGGTGCCGGCCACGCCGGCTGCGGATGCCCCGAGCGTCGATGACCTGCTCAAGCAGATCGCGCCTCCGGCGGAGGGTGCCCCTGCACCCAGCCCGGGAGCGTTGCGCACCCCGACGGTCGCCCCGATCGACGTCGACCAGCTTGCGGCCCCGACGGTGGCCGAGCCCGGCGGAGTGGCGCAAGGCACCGAAGTCCGCGCTCCCGCGACCACCGTTCCCGGCGAGTCGAAGTACGTGTTCGACACGCAGAAGCAGGAGTGGGTCCTCTCCGGCCCGTCCGCACCGGACGCGATGGCGCGACTGACTCCTCCCAACAGCCCCGACGGCGCCTACACCGGCCCGGCGGCCGCAGCGGCCGAGGCACGGCGCTTGGTGCGTCCCGAGGACTACCGGCTTCCCACGGGCCGGAAGGTGCGCGTCATCTTGGTGGACTGGGTGGCGCTCCTGAAGGGCGATCTGTCCCAGGCGGTGGTCATCCGGCCCGGAGACAAGATCTTCGCCGAGCTCGACCTGGGCGTGGTCTACATCGACGGCGAGATCGCCCGGCCCGGCGTCTACAACCTGCCGCCGGTGGGTGAACTCACCCTCAGCCGTCTGGTGGCTGCCGCCGGCGGCCTCGGCCAGATCGCCATCCCGCAGCGCGTTGACCTGGTGCGCAAGGTGGCGGCCGACCGCGAGGCCGTGCTGCGCGTCAACCTGGCCGCCATCCGCAACAAGGCCGAGCCGGACATCCTGATGCGCGCCGACGACCACGTGATCATCGGCACCAACTTCTTCGCGACCCCGCTGGCGGTCATCCGCAACGGCTTCCGGATGACCTACGGCTTCGGCTTCCTGCTCGACCGTAACTTCGGAAACGACGTGTTCGGTCCACCCCCGGTCAACGTGGTCGGTGGCTGATTCCGCCCGGATTCCCGAACCCGACCGCTCGGTGGGCGTACCGATGGAGCAATCCGAACTCGGCCGGCACCTTGGAGTGCACGCCTCGGCATGACCAGCAGTGCAGCATCCCGTCCGCACGACTCCGGCGCCGCCATCGCGGCGCCCGGGGAGCGGCGCGTGCTGCAACTGACGCCGCAGGCCGCGTGGATCGCGGCCGGCGTGCTGTCGGTGGCGTTCGTGGCCACGTTCTGGGAGTACTTCCGCCACCAGTTCGTGCAGGCCACCACCCAGGTTCAGGACTGGGGCCACACCTTGGTGATCCCGTTCATCTCCGGCTACTTCGTGTGGCTGAAGCGCGACCAGCTGATGGCGGAGCCGTTCCGGCCGTCGTGGTGGGGACTGCCGCTGCTTGCGCTCGGCACCGCGGTGTACAGCTTCTCGGCGTTCGGGCCTCCGGCGGCGCAGCATCACAACGTGCGCGGGTTCGGGGTGGGCCTGGCGCTGCTCGGCGTGCTGCTCGGGATGTTGGGCACGCGCTCGATGCGGTACCTGTGGTTCCCGTGGGCGTACTGGCTGGTATTCGGGCAGTCGATCTCGGAGCGCGTGCTGTCGCGCATTACCGAACGCCTGCAGGACTGGAGCGCGATCGGCGCCGACCTCCTCCTCAATACGATCGGCATCGACACCGAGCGCGTCGGCAACGTGCTCACCGTCTACATGTCCGACGGCACCGCGCATCCGCTCAATGTGGCGGAGGCCTGCTCGGGCATGCGGACGCTGATGGCGTTCATGGCGATCGGCGTGGCCCTGGCGGCCCTGGGGCTTCCGCGCTGGTGGCAGCGCGCGATGCTCGTGGCGGCGGGCATCCCGATTTCGCTCTTCGTCAACGTGCTGCGCGTGGCCTCCCTGGGCATCCTGTCGCTGATCGACCCCAACATGAGCGCGGGCGAGTTCCACAGCATGGTTGGCCTCGTCTGGCTGGTGCCTGCGTTCCTGATGTTCCTGGGCGCCATGTGGGTGATTCGGAACCTGGTGATCGAGGATGACGGCATCGGGGGTGCGGCATGACCGGCCTCCGCTTCGACGCATCCGTGCGCACCGTGTA
>JBJOIF010000120.1:0-4843 GCA_046047335.1 Planctomycetota bacterium
TCCGACATCGTGGCCGGCTGCGTCTGCGCAAGCGGCGAGTTCATCGACTCGATGTACGACCTGCACCTCGGCAGCCTGATGCTGCTGGGGCCGGCGATGGACCCGCGCGCGGCGTACGAGGTTGCCACGCGCCTGCCGAGCCTGCCGTTGCGTATGCGCGAACACGGTGCGCGGGCGCTGGCGTGCGCGGAGCGGCTGCGTTCGATCGGTGCCCGCGTGGTGTATCCGGGACTGGCGGATCATCCGGACGCCAAGACCATGCACGGCCTGGCGAATCCGGGGTATGGCGCCGGCGGAGTGATGACGGTGGACCTAGGCACCGCGGAACGCGCCGGTCGGTTCATGGAGCACCTGCAGAACGCCGAATCATTCGGCTTCATGGCCGTCAGCCTGGGGTTCAGCGAGACACTGATGAGTGCCAGCGCCGCGAGCACCAGCAGCGAGATGGACGACGCCAGCCTCGCGAGCGCCGGAATCTCGAGGGGCCTGGTGCGGTTGTCGCTTGGTTACACCGGCAGGCTCGAGGATCGGCTTGATCAGCTGGAGCGAGGGTACCGGACGGCCATGGCGTGACGCCCACCGTCAGGGCGCGCACGACCCCCAGTTGGAAAGCAGGATGCCTAGGTCCTCGCCATTGACGGAGCCATCGCGGTTGAGGTCCGCCACGCCGCCCATTCCCCATCGGCCGAGCATCACGCCGAGATCGACGCCATCCACGTTGCCGTCGCCGCTCAGGTCGCCATTGCAGGGCATCGGAATACGCAGCCTCGTGAGTTTCGAGAACTGCGACACGTAGACGCACTCGTTGACCGGGTCCGTGTACACGCCCACCAGGTTCAGGAGGCTCGCGTCGAACGGCGCCACCGACACCAGCGTTCCGTCGGCGCCGAGCCGCGCCGTGCGCATCCAGCCTTCGGTGTAGTCGGCCAGGAAGTGCACGCCGCGCCACTCCGCGGGCCAGCTCGGGAAGTCGGCCCGGGGCGCACCGAGTGCGCAGTATCCGCTGAACGGCGTGCCGGCCGCGCTGCCGGCCGATCCCACGGCGTTCACGATGGCTGCGCCCGTCGACGCGAACGCCGGCGTGCGCGCTGCCGCGCTGCCGTGGCGCCAATCGACGAAGGGCCGCCGGTGCGTGAAGGTGGGGATGCCTCCCGGAAGGTCCACGGAGGTCGCGGTTCCCTCCAGCCACATGGCATCGACGTTCGGTCCGCTCGGACCCACGGTTCGGATGCGCACCACTCGATTTCCAGCGGCCATGGCAATCGGCGCGGTCGTGGCCACGCGCCATTCGCGCCATGACCCGGTCGGCGCAAACGACATGGCGCCACGCCGCACGACGCCGTCCACCAGCACGTCGAGGGGTCGGTCGCTGCCTCCACCGTTCGCGAATCGGAAGGCGATCGAGAAATCCCCGCTGGCCGGCACGTTCACCGTCCACTCGATCCACGCGCCAACGGTGTCGCCGAAGTCGCGGTAGCCGGTGCCCGTGAACCCGAACTCGGTCGAGGCGACCGGCGCTCCCTGAGCACTGGCCGACTCGGCCCCGAGCACCTGGCAGGCGGACACGAAGCGCGACGGTGCGGTGGAGTCCTGCCGGATCAGCTCACGGAACGGAGTTGATCCGCACCCCGGCCGCGCGGCATCCGGATTGGCAGTCGAGAGCGCAGCGTAGTTCTGCTGGTGTTCCAAGCCCTCGAAGATCGGCCACCCCAGATTCTGGCCCGGGCCGGTGATCATGGTGAGTTCTTCCCAGAGGTTCCAGCCGACGTCACCGACCACCAGAGTTCCCGGATCGGCGGCGGCCGGGTCCGGCTGGCCGGTGCCCTGCAGCAACGTCATGCGGAACGGGTTCCGCAGGCCGAGCGCCCAGACGCGGCTGCGCGGGGCACGCGGGTCCTTCGCGTCGAACCATGGGTTGCCGGGCATGCCGTCGCCGGTGTCGGGGTCCACGCGAAGCACCTTGCCGGCCAGGCTGTCCACGAGCTGCGCACGGAACGAGCCGATGTTCTCCTTCGCGGTGAGGATGCCGTCGGCCAACGCCTGGTTGACGTATCCGCCCGTGACCTGGCCGCCCGCGTCGACCGTGAGGTAGCTCGCCGAATCGCCCATCGAGAGGATCAGCGAGCCGTCGCGGCCAAAGAGGATCGAGCCCACGGAGTGCGATTGGTGGCACACGGGCAGTCCCGTCTGCGGCGAGGCCCCGATCAGGATGCGGCGGGTCGATGGAACGACGCGTAGGTCGCTCCCGGTGACGTCGAGCGAGTAGCGCGTGACGCGGCCGATCGTCGCCGCGAAGTACTCGTCGGCGTTCGGGTTGTATGCCGCGGTTCCCGCGTTCATCAGGTGGTGCCGGTCGACCACGTACAGCAGGAAGATGTCCGGGACGGCCGGAAAGGCAGGGTGCACGGCCAGCCCAAGCAGGCCGTGATCTCGCCACGCGCCCACCTCGTCATGGATGTCGAGTACGGGGGTGGCCTGCCGCGTGCCGTCGGTCCGAATCAGCCACACGAGCCCGGAGCGCTCATACGCCAGAACGCGACCGTCCTGCAGCGTCTCGGTGCCGACCACGTCGATGAAGTCGCCGCCGAACGGCTCCGCGACGAATGGCGCCGGTGGGGCGCCGTGAGCGGCCAAGGGGGTCGCCACGGCCATGAGGAGGGCAAGAATGCAGGGGCGGGGCATGGAAAGGGGACGGTACCGCGCAGCCGCGCCTCCCCCGGTGAGGCGGCAGTGGGGCGGCGGATGGATCAGTCCGAGTCGGGAATATGCCCGGGAACGTTATGGGGCCACGGCGGGCTCCCGGTCGGCGGGCGGCCCAGAGCGCTTCCTCAGTGAGGAATTTGTTCTGGCAAGGGCCGGTGAATCCGGTGCACGGGGGGGCCGAAGCCGAGAATATGAGAGCCTTCTCGAGCGCCGCGACTCCGTCCCCGTCCGCACTCGCGCTGATCGCGCTCGCATGGTCTGTCGCCCCATGCACCAACGCTCAAGTGCTGACCTCGTGGGCCGCGCCATCGACGGACGATGGCAACCCGATCCCGAACTTCGTGGCCTCGTGGAATTCGGATCCGGCCACCGGCTCCGTCACCAATCTGCCAAGCTTGTACGGTTCTCTCGCGCTCGCCGTGGATCCCGCTAATCGGATCCTGTTCGCGAGCACGGGGACCGGCCTCAGTCGCTTCAACGATCAGTTCGTTGCGCTTGGATCCGCCACCGGCATCGTGGACCAGCTTGGCAACGCCGCTCGGTCGAGGCAAGTTGTGTCCTTCGCGTACGGGAACGGCGTTCTTTTCGCGTCAGTGTCCCAGTCGGCCGCCGACCAGAACCGGAATCGCGGCATCCCGTTCGGCCTCTACACGATCGACACCGTCACGGCGCGAGCGACTCGAATCGCTGCGGCGGCGGCGCTTCCGGTCTTCTCGGGAATGGACTTCAACCCCGCCGATGGGTTCATCTACGCCGTGACTGGGTCCAACAATGCACAATCGATCGTGAAGGTGGATACCACGACCTTCCAGATGTCGACGGTCGCGGCGATTCCTGCTTCGGCTTACAACGGGGTCGTCACTGCTTTCACTGGTGTTGCCGTCGGTGAGAACAAGGTGTTCCTGACCGTGGGCCTGCAGTCGGGATACGGCAATGTGCCGATCGCCGTCTACGGCATCGCGGAGGGGCAGTTCCTGCCATCGCTCCCGGCGCCATCCCGGGCCGCGGAGAATTGCTGCTACGGGGCGGGGGCTGCGTATCTCCCGCCACTCCCGCCGACTGCGCCGTCCTGCCAGGCGGACATCAATCGCGATGGCGCCGTTGACGGCACTGACTTGGGCCTGATGCTGGCGAACTGGGGCGCCAACGGAGGCCCCGGCGATGCCGACTCGAACGGCGTCGTGGATGGCGTTGACCTCGGCTTGTGTCTCGCCAGCTGGGGCGAGTGCGTCGATTGATCGTCCCCTGACGGCCGCGTCCCGCTGCAAGTTCGGGTTCGGAGCCCGGCCCGCTTGACCGCGCGGGGCGGTGTGTCATGATTCTCCCCCATGAGCGCATCCACCCCGGCCGGTGCCCCCGGCGTCATGACAGTCCCCGTCCATCACGGCATGTTCTGCTGGCACGAGCATTGCAGCGACGCGCCCGAGCGTGCGGTCGAGTACTGGACCGCGCTCGTCGGGGGCGAGCACGCCGCGGTGCCGCTGCCGTGCGGAAGCACCATGCACCTCATCAACGCAGGAACGCACCACCGCTGGTCGCTTCGATCGCTGGAGGGATGCCCCGCGCCGCAGGTCGCACGTGGCCCGCACTGGCTTCCCTTCGTTGCCGTGGACGACACCGACGCCGCCCACGCCCGCGCGCTCGAGCGTGGCGCGCGCACCATCACCGCACCCCACGAGAGTGGGATGGGCCGAGGCGCGATCATCGAGGATCCGTACGGTGCCGCGCTGGGCCTGTTCACGGCGGCGCCGGGCGCGACCGACGGCGTGAACCCGCACGGCCACGGCTTCATGTGCTGGTGCGAACTGGTTACGCCCGACCCGAAGGCGAGCGCCGAGTTCCTGGCGCACGTGCTGGGGTGGACCACGACGGAGAAGGACATGGGCGACTTCACGGTGACGATCGCGAGCGCGGGCGGCCATCCCGTGGCCAGCCTCTGGAAGCGATGCGATGACGATGCTCACCCATGGAAGCACGCACGCTGGTACCCGTACGTCCAGGTCGATGCGATCGAAGTCGCCTCGGCCCGGGCGCGCGCGCTCGGTGCGCGACTCCCGTGCGACCCGATGCCGATTCCCGGCGTCGGCCGCTGGCAGCCCACCTACGACCCGACCGGGTGCGAGACCGCGCTGCTCGAGCC
>JBJOIF010000121.1:0-4304 GCA_046047335.1 Planctomycetota bacterium
CAGGTCACGATGGATGATGCCTTTCGCGTGCGCGTGCGCCAGGGCATCGGCGACCTCGGCGACGAGTGCGACCTTGGCCTCGATCGACCAGTCCGCGACGGACTCCGGCGACAGCGGCCGCGCGTCCGCGACGAGTTCCATGGCCATCCAGGGCCGGAAGGCCCCCGCGTGGTGCCACACACCGACCTCGTACAGGCGCGCGATGCCCGGGTGTTCAAGCTGGGCGAGCATCGAGGCCTCGCGTCGCTGTTCGAATGCCTCGGCGTGCGAGCAGGGCCACAGCAACTTGATGGCGACCTCGCGCGCGGGCTGGACCTGGCGCGCGCGGAAGACCTGCCCGCTCGTGCCTTCGCCAAGCGGTTCCAGCAACTCAAACCCCTCGAGGCGAGTCGCCGTGAGTCCGTCGGCAACCCCGGCGGGCTCACGCGGTCCTGGGGTGGAGGCCTCGTCGAGCGCGCGGTCGGCATCGATCAGGTCGCGGGCGGCCCGCACGGTCGTGGCGTCGAAGGCCTCGACGGCGTCCCGCTCGCGGCCGTCGAGCAGCAGGTCAAAGCACGCCTGCACGGCGTCGAGGGTCGGAGGCTGCTGGTCGCCGGAGTTCGCCATGATCCTGCCGGTCGACGATACCGTGGCCGAAGGCTGCCCCCTCAGGCGCGGCGTGACGCTTGGACAGGACCGCGACGGGAGCCGTGCCACCTTCGCAGCAGGAGCGACGATTGGACGGATTCATCCCACCAGAAGGACGGCATGCACTCGTGGAGGAGTTGCTTCGGCGCCACCACGCCGGCGACGACGGGGCGCTTGAGGCACTCTGGCGCGAGATCTACGCCGAGGTGCACCGCATGGCCCGCGCCATGCTGGCGCGCGAAGGTCCTCGGCGACCCATCGACACCACGGTCCTCGTGCATGAGCTCTATCTCAAGATGGGTGGCGCGTCCTTCGAGAATCGCGCCCACCTGTTCGGATCGCTCGTCCGCATGATGGGGCAGGTCGTCACCGATGCCGCCCGACGGCGTTCTCGTAGCCGGCGGCGCGAGGAAGCCGTGGCGGTCGCTGCCGATGCCCTGACGCTGGATCCGGCGCCGCTGGGCATCCACGCCGATGCCGGCGGACGTGCCGGGGCATCGGCGATCAAGGCTCTGGACCGGCTTGATGCGTTGGCTCCGCGCCCCGCGGCGGTGGCTTGGCTTCGATTCGTCGGCGGATTGTCCGTCGAGCAGGTGGCGACCTGCCTCGGCATTTCAGAACGCACCGTCAAGAGCGATTGGGCCTTTGCCCGCGCGTGGTTGCATCGCGAACTCACATCCCAGGGGCTTCGGCCGCGTCATGGCAGGCCAGAAGGAGAGCACGATGAAGGTTGAGGTGGATGCATCGTCCGTACCCGTCGATCAGGAACGCTGGCAGCGTGTGCATGCCTTGTTCGATCGGCTTCGGCAGGTCGAGCGGAGTGCGTGGCACGCGCAGCTCCACGCCGCGGCGCCCGATGATCCGGCCCTGGCGTATGAGGTTCTCTCCCTGTTGGTGGCCGACGAGTCGGTGATTGAATCGCAAGATCAGTCCTGACAAGCGTTTGCAACCATTGCCCCCACGGGCGGCCCGTGGCGCTTTTGCCTAGGCAGCGCGTGCGGACGCGCGGCGTCGTGTCCAGTCCAGGAGAAAGACCATGTCGTTGAGCCCTTCCGTTGGTGCGCGTCCGCGCGCGTGTGCCGTTCTCGCCGCCCTGCTCATGGGGCCTGTTGCACACGCGCAGTGTCCGACCGTCATCCATGTCCCGGGCGATGCCGCAAGCATCGACGAGGCCGTGGCGATGGTCTGCGCGGAGACGACTGCCGAGATCGTGGTTGGGCCAGGCACGTGGGGCGCCGCCATCACTTCGCCTGCCGGGTCATCGATCATCGTGCGGGGTTCGGGGAGTTCGTCGACCATCATCATGCCGGCCATGGCGGGTGGCGGTCTCGTGGCCAATGCCGACTTCTCCAGGCCGGTCCGGTTCAAGGACTGCACGCTCAATGGCGGCAACGGTGACCATCGCTCCACGTCGTTCGACCACTGTGTGGTGCAGAACTGCTCGGCGAACTTCTTCCCGGAGGGTGCATCGGTCGTCGACTCGACCTTCGTCAACTGTGGTGCACCCCTCTATGGCGTGCTCTACATGCAGGAGCAGTCCCTGGTGGCACGTTGCACGTTCGAGCAGTGCTCGCGCGGCATCACGATGTGGGGCGACGGCGGTCCGCAGGACCAGATCGTCGAGGACTGCACCTTCACGGCCTGCAGCGATTACGCCGTTTCCGTCCGCAGCTCGTGCTGCAACTACGGCGCCAACCGATCGCGCATCGACGGCTGCTCGTTCAACAACAGCACCGGTGGCAGCGGTACGGGCATCCTGTTCGCCGCGAGCCAGGCCCAGGGCGCCCAGACGCCGCGGCTGACCATCGTCGACTGCACGTTCCGGGGCATGGGCACGACGGCCGCGGGCTCGGCCGGCGGTGCCATCCGCATCGGCAGCGGGTCATATGCGGCGCCAGCGTCCGACACCTCCGTCACGGGCTGCACGTTCATCGGGTGCCGGGCGGGCACGGGCGGTGCGATCTACCTGTCCCGGAACCAGCCGCTGACGCTGGCAGGCTGCACCTTCACCGGCAACTCTGCGACGGCTGGCCCCGGCGGTGCGTTGGCTGTGCAGGGCGAGGGCAACCTTCCACAGTTCTCGGCATCGCAGTGCACCTTCGTGGGCAACACCGCCGCGGGTGATGCCGGGGCCATCAAGTTGACGGCATTGTCCGGCGGGGCCTCGATCACCGGCTGCACGTTCCAGTCCAATTCTGCCGCGGGCTACGGTGGTGCGATGAATGTCGATCGAATCGGGGTGACGCTGGGCTCCTGCCTGTTCGAGGGCAACGTCTCGACTGGCTCTCATGTGCTTCAGGTGTCAGGATCGGGCAGCAGTGCCGTGATGACTGGCTGTTCCATCCGCCCTGAGGAGGGCTCCCAGCTCAGTGGCTCGCCCGCCTTCGAGGTGGTTGCACCAGCCGCGATGTCGCTGGCCACCACCACCATCTGCGGCAGTGGCGTGCCGGCCTGGTTGGGCACGGTGACCGACGCCGGCGGCAACTGCATCGTGGAGTCGTGCGCCGACGGTGACGGCAACGGCACGCCGGACGCATGCCAGGTGGTGAGCGTGCCCGGCGACTACGCCACGATCCAGGCAGCCATCGATGCAACGCCCAAGGGCGAGTTCCGGACCGTGTCCGTGGCGCCCGGCACCTACGCGGGGCCGATCCAGTTCCGTGGCAAGTCGGTCCTCGTGCGCGGTGCGGGCGCGGGAGCGACGGTGCTGCAGGGCTCGGGTGGCACGCGGTCGTCGGTCGTGCGCTTCAACGGCGGCGAATCATCCTTCGCCGGCCTGGAGGCCCTGACCGTGCGCGGAGGCTCGACCGGCACGCCGTTCCCGACCAACCCGTCGGCACTCGTGGGCGGTGGCGTGTTCGGCTACGAGTCCGCGGCGAGCATCCGCAACTGCGTCATCGAGGGCAATGCCTCTGGATTCGGCGGCGGCGCCTATCTCTGGCAGTGCACGGGATCGATCACGGGCACCACGATTCGACAGAACAGCGCGTCGGCTGACGGTGGTGGCCTGCAGATCTACGGTGGCCAGGTGTCGGTCGTCGACTCGACGGTCACCGCGAACTACGCCAACAGCCGCGGTGGTGGCCTGCACCTGGTGTCCGGCCAGCCCTCCATGACGCGCGTCTCGGTCATCGACAACGATTCCAACAACGTCGCGGGCGGCGTGTCGTGGGTCCCCGTGGGAGCCCCGACGCTCGTGCTCGACGACTGCACCGTGACGGGGAACGTGGCCAACATCGCCGAGGGCGGCATCAGCAGCGTGGATGACGGCGGGGGAGTCAAGCTCACGCTGAATGGGACCCGTGTCTGCTCGAACGTCCCCGTGCCGAACGTGGCGGGCGGCTACGTCGCCGATGCGTCAAGCGAGGTATGCGACTGCATCGCGGACGTCACGCTTGATGGCGTGGTCAATGGGGTGGACCTTGCGGGCCTGCTCAGCGCGTGGGGCACCGACGGCGGGCCGACCCCGCGCGCCGACTGCAACCGTGACGGCACCGTCGACGGTGCTGACCTCGGGATCGTGCTAGGTGGTTGGGGAACCTGCCCCGAGTGAGCGCACCAACGCCTCGATCGCCTCGCGCGACGGGATCGACGGGATGGCCCCGGAAATCGTGGCGGCGATCGCGCCGGCGGCATTGGCACGCGCCAGCGCATCGGGCCAGGCCATGCCTTCACTG
>JBJOIF010000122.1:0-3989 GCA_046047335.1 Planctomycetota bacterium
GCGATGGACCATCTGGACCGGCTGGTCGAGCTTGGCTTCGCCCGGCGCCTGCCGATGACCTCGCGGCGCCGATCCATCCGGTTTCAGGCGATGCACAACCAACTGATCGTTCGCTACCGCATGCCCGAGGACGGCAAGATCCTTCAGGACATGATGGATTCACGACTGGCGCACACCCACTCAGCCATGCCCACGGAGCACGAGATCGACAGCTCGTTCGGATTCGTGATGTACCTCGCCGAATCGGAGGCGCAGGAGGTGTGCCGACTGCTCGGCTCGATCGCCAGTCTGCTGAACGACTGTGCCTCGCGCAAGCCATCGTGGCGAGATGGACTCCGGCCACCCAACTACGCGGTGAGTTTTCGGCTGGCACCGGTGACTGTGCCGACGATGCCGACCCCAATTCTCCAATTCGTGCCCGAGGGATCGGAAGCGATGCCGACCGTGCGTACGACCGACACGAGCCATGGGCGCGACCTGCTCTCGCCGCGAGAACGACAGATCGGCGCCGCTTATCTTCGCGGCCTGACGCGCAAGGAGATCGCGGCGGAGCTTGGGCTGTCGCAGAACTCGGTGGCCACCTTCACCAAGCGGCTCTACACGAAGCTTGGCATCAGGCGGCGCGGGGCGCTCGCGGGACGACTGGCCGAGGTCCTTGGCGGCGCCACGGACCGGTGAGCAACTGGGCCAACGGGGCGCGGCGGAGCCTGGCTGACGCCCTACCTTTCCCCGCGATCGCCCCTCACCACCGCCAGGAGTGCAGCGTGCAGTTCGGGCGCCGCCGCGATCGCGCTTCCCCCATGAATCCCGGGCGTCCCCGACCAGTCGGTGAACACTCCACCGGCCTCCGCCAGGATCACCGGAAACGGTCCGCAGTCCCAGGGGTGCATCACGGGGTCGAACCATGCGTCCGCCCGACCCGTGGCCACGAGCATCCCGCCGTAGCAATCGCTCCATCCACGGATCCGTCGCGCGGCTTTGGCCACCGCCACCAGCGCATCGACCCGGCCGGCGCGATCGAAGTATTCGGAGCCCGATGTACAGACGATCGCCTCCGCCAACGGGACCGCTGCACGCACGTGCGCTCGAGTGCGGCGGACTGTTCCGGATGCATCCGCACGCTCCCACCAGGCTCCGCCGCCCGCGACCGCCCAGACCGACTCCCGGAGCGCGGGCATGGCACAGATGCCGGCCACCACCGCATCTGATGCTGCATCGACGCGCTCGATGGCGATCAGCGTGCCGAAGAGCGGCACGCCCGCGGCAAACGACACCGTGCCGTCGATCGGATCGATCACCCACCGAAACCCGCTGGACCCCGCGCGCGCCCCGTGCTCTTCGCCCAGAATGCCGTCCTGCGGAAACGCCTCGAGGATCCGCGTCCGCAGCAGCGACTCGACGTCCGTATCGGCCTCGGTGACCGGAGAGTCATCGGGCTTCATGGCTACACCAAGGCCGTCCTGCTGGAAGTGATGCATCGCCACCTGGCCCGCCTCTGCGGCGACCCGCCGCATCAGGCTGACCCGGTCGTGCAGCGCGGAAAGACATGACGCGTCCATCGTGGCCATGAACGAATCGTAAAGGCGATGCGCGATGGCACCATGCTCCGGGCCGCCCCGACCGATGCCGATGGCTCTGGCGCCGCCTGGCGCCGGGCCATACCCTTGCGGGCATGGACGACTTGGCCGAACTGCAGGCGATCGTGACCGACATGCACGCCGAGACCGGCACGATCCACTGGGTCGGGGCCGACGGCCTGCTCCATCTGGCGGCGGTGGTGGGCCGCTTCCCCCCGCCCGTCATGGACGCGATCCGAGTGATCCCCATGGGCAAGGGCCTCGCCGGGCTGGCCGCGGAGCGGCGCGCGTGCGTCACCGTGTGCAACCTGCAGCGCGACGACAGCGGACAGGCGCGCCCAGGCGCCCGCGCGACGGGCATGGAGGGCGCCATCACGGCACCGTGCCTCGCGCCCGACGGCACGCTGGCCGGCGTGGTGGGCGTGGCCAACGCGGGCGAGCGGACCTTCACCGCCGCCGAGCAAGACGCCCTGCTGGCCCACGGGCGTCGGTTGGCGGCGCTGCGGACACGCGCCGGCGCACCAACGATCCCCACCGATCGCCGGATCCGGGTGCTCTTCCTCTGCACCGGAAACTCATGCCGGAGCCAGATGGCCGAGGGCTGGGCCAAGGCTCTCCGAGGCGACCGCGTGGAGGCCTTCTCCGCCGGCACGCACCCCCACGGCCTGAATCCGTTGGCGGTGCGCGCGATGGCCGAGGCGGGCATCGATATCTCCGGGCACGCATCGAAGCGCCCGGAGGACATCGGCACCGGGATTCACGTGGTGATCACCGTGTGCGACTCGGCCCATGAAGCGTGCCCCGCCATGCCGGGCGCCCGGGTCATCCACGTCGGGTTTGACGATCCGCCGCGACTGGCCGCTGCATCCGCCACCGACGACGAGGCCATGCCCCACTACCGCCGCGTGCGAGACGAGATCCGTGCGTTCGTGGAGCAACTCCCGGAAGTGCTGGGATGAGCGATCTGAACGCCCCGAGCCGGTGCGGACCCGCGCCCTGCGGTACCGGGGCGGCCCCCGGCCGGTTGAGCTTCCTCGACCGCTACCTCACGCTCTGGATCTTCCTGGCGATGGGGCTCGGCGTGGCACTCGGCCGACTGGTGCCTGGTGTGCAGGACGCGGCCGAGCGGGTGACGGTGGGCACCACCAATGTTCCGATCGCGATCGGGCTGGTGCTGATGATGTTCCCCCCGCTTGCCAAGGTGCGGTATGAGGAACTGCCCCGCGTGTTTGCCGACCGCAAGGTGCTCGCACTGTCGCTCGTCCAGAACTGGGTGGTCGGCCCGGTGCTCATGTTCGCGCTGGCGGCGGTGTTCCTCCATGAACGGCCCGACTACATGCTGGGCGTCGTGATGGTGGGGCTGGCACGCTGCATCGCCATGGTGCTGGTTTGGAACGACCTGGCGCGCGGCAGCGCCGAGTACGCCGCCGGGCTGGTGGCGTTCAACAGCGTCTTCCAGGTGCTCTTCTTTGGGGCGTACGCATGGGTCTTCATGACCTGGCTGCCGCCCCTGGTGGGCATCGAGGGCGCCGCGATCGACGTGAGCATGGGCCAAGTCTTCGTGAGCGTGCTGATCTACCTTGGAATTCCGTTCCTGGGCGGCATGCTGACGCGTACGGCGCTGCGCCGTGCCAAGGGCGACCAGTGGTATGCGGAGCGGTTCTTGCCGCGCATCGCACCGCTCACGCTGGTGGCGCTCCTCTTCACCATCGTGGTGATGTTCAGCCTCCAGGGCGAGCGGATCCTTTCGGCACCGCTTGACATTCTGCGAATTGCCGTACCGCTGGTGATCTACTTCGTGGTGATGTTCTTCGCGTCGTTCATCATGGCCCGGCGCGTGGGCGCCGAGTACGAACGCGCGACCACGCTTGCATTCACGGCCAGCGGCAACAACTTCGAGCTGGCCATCGCGGTGGCGATCTCGGTGTTCGGGATCTCCTCTGGCGAGGCGTTTGCCACAGTGGTGGGGCCACTGGTGGAGGTGCCGGTGCTGGTGCTCCTGGTGGGAGCGGCGTTGCGGATGCGGGGAACGTTGTCCCGGAAATGACTGCCCCCGCGAGCCAGAACTCGCGGGGGCGGGGAGTGTGGCCGTCGGCGTGCGTGCACCGACGGAGATGCGCGAGCATCGTCGATCAGCGTCGGCGGCGTGACCCGGCTAGGCCCGCGACACCGAGAAGCGCGAGGGCGCCCGGAGCAGGAACCAGCTGGAAGCTCGTGGCTGTGTATGCCCAGGTCGACGCGGCGCTCGAGGTACCGCTGCCGGTGACACCGGTCTCGAAGTTAACCGTGAGCTTCTGGATGGATCCGATGTTGAACCCGGACTGGACCGTCGGCGGAAGTCCAGTGGCACCGCTCAGGTCGAACCCGAAGTTGCCCACTGCAACGGTGGACCCGGGCGTCGCATTCTCGAAC
>JBJOIF010000123.1:0-7373 GCA_046047335.1 Planctomycetota bacterium
ATGGCCGAGCGTGTGGCGTCGTTCGAGCGGTCGCTGGGGGAACTTGCCGACCGGCTCGAGCGCAACGGGATCGAGGCCGATGGCTTGCGCGAGACGGTGGCGGAAGCGGCGCGCACGGCGCGATCCGCGGCGGAACAGGCCCAGGGTGCGGCCGACCGCTTGGCGTCGCCCGAGGCCGACACCGATCAGGAGGCGGTGGAAGGCGCGGTCGAGCGTGCCCGCGCGGCGGAGTCTTCACTTGCCGACCTGGAGGCGTCGCTCGGTCGCGACCGAGAGTCGGCGGAACTCACGCGCCGGATCGATCGCCTGGCCGAGCGCATTGCCGATGCCTCGCGGCAAACGCAGTCGGCGGGGCAGCGGTCGATCGGGCGAACACGGGAGCAGTTGGACGACGAAACCCGCACGCAGCTCGATCGCGCCGCGGAAATGCAGCGCGAGGCGGCGGCCGAGGCACGCGCGCTGGCGGATGACCTGGACGAGCAGGCGGACCGCCTCGGCCAGGACGGTTCCGCTGAGCCGGGTGCCGCCGAGGCCATGCGCGAGGCCGCGCGCGAGGCGGAGGAGCGTGGGCTGTCCCGGCAGCTCGAGCAGGCCGCGGAGCGGACCGAACGCAACCAGGTGCAGGGTGCACAGCAGGCGCAGCAACAGGCCCAGCAGGCCGTGGAGGCGATGCAGCAGGCGATGCGGAACCAGCAGCGTGCTCGTCAGCAGGAACTGGAGCGCCGCGCCACCCGGCTGGTGGACGCGCTGCAGGCACTGCTCGGGGGCATCGAGCGCCGCATGCTGCCGGTGCAGCAACTGGACGGAAGCGATGCGGATGCCACCGAGCAGGAGGCGTCGGCGGTGCTCCGTCTCGCGCGGGACGCGGGGGCGGTGGCGGAACTTGCCGCCGCCGGTGGTGCCCCGGCCCGCCGCGTGACTGAGCTGGTGGCGCGCGGGGCGGAGCAACTGGACCAGTCGGCCACCGCGTTGCGCGACCAGCCTGGGCGGGTCGAGGACGGGCAGCGCAACCTGGAGGGCGCCCGCACCTCCGTGCAACAGGCGCTCGAGGCCGCGGCCGCGGCGCAGCGCGAAGCCGAGCGTGCCGCCGAGAACCGCAGGCGTCAGGAACTGCGCACCGTGTACGAGGCCGTGCTCGAACGCCAGCGCATCGCGCGCGGCGGCACCGAGTCGATCCTTCCTACCCCGGGGCGACCGACGGATCGGCGGACCTTCGTGGAGTCGCGGCGCGTGGGCACCGAGCAGGCGCTCGTCACCTCCATGCTGCAGGCCATCGCCAAGCGCCCGGACTTGGCCGAGAGCGACCTCTTCGGCGCGGCCAACGAGGAGATGATCGAGGCGTCCGGACTGGCGGTGGCCGACCTCACCTCCGGGGCACCGTCGCGCCGCACGGTCCTCGTCCAGCAGGAGGTGGAGTCCACCGTGGCGTCGTTGATGGAGGCACTGGCGGACCCACCGGAACCCGACGACCCGTTCGCCCAGAATCCCGGCCGCGCCGGTGAGGAGGGCGGGCCTGGAGGTGCCGGCGGTGGTGGTGGGCAGGCCGATCGCGTGCCCCCGATCGCAGAACTCCGGCTGCTTCGCACGATGGCGCAGCGGGTGCTGGACGACACCGCGGCGGCGGAGCAACTTCCGGCGAACGACCGCGAGGCGTACCTTTCGCGAGTGGCCGATCGCCAGCGCCGGATTCTCGAACTGGGCACGCGATGGGCGGAAGCCATGCGTGAAGCGGCGCCACAGGCGGTGCCCGCGCCCGAGGCCGCTCCGGCCGGCGGAGCAGAGGGGAGCGAGCGATGATCGCATGGCTCCTCACGTGCGTGATGCTCCAGGCGGCGCCTGCCGCGGGGACGCCGGCACCGGGATCTCCCCCGACGCCGAAGGCACCGGCGCCACCACCACCCTCGCTCGACGAGGCGCTGGGCATCGACGACGGGTCGCCGCAGGACCAACCGGAGTCGAAGATCGGCGAGCGCTTGGCCGGTGCGTCTCCGCGCGACATCCTGGATTCGGCGCTCGAGGACATGCGCCGGAGCTCCCAGTTGCTGGATGCTCGGCAGGGCGGGCTCCCGGCCCGGCGCGCGCAGGCCTCGGTGGTTCGCAAGCTTGACGAACTGATCGCCACTGCGCAGCGGATGCAGGAGCAACAACAACAGCAGCAGCAACAGGGCTCCGGACAGTCGTCACCGCGCCAGCAGCGGCAGAAGGGCCAGCAGTCCGGGCAGGAACAACAGGACGGGACGCAGGATGGAGAGCCGCGGCCCGGCGAGGCGAACCAACGCCGCCCCGGGGAGTCCGAGGCCGAAGGCGAGGGTCGGTCGCGCGCTGCCGGCGAGGCCGATGCGCAGGTGCCCCCCGAAGCCATCGATCCGACCGACATGACCGTGCAGTTCGAGGAAGGCCGTGTCGAGTGGGGTCGCCTGCCGCCGCGCGTTCGCGATGCGGTCCGGCAAGGGATGCGCGATCCGATGAGCGCGGCGTACCGACGGCTCACGCAGGAGTACTACCGGCGAATGGCCGAGGAGCCACGGAAGTGATCGCCGGCATCGCGCTGTCGCTGGCGTTGGTGTGGGTGGCTGTGCCGTTCCAGACGCCGGACGACGAGGCGAGACGGCCGAAGGACGCGGGCACCAGCGCGCAAAACGCACCCGTGGAGGGCGAGACCGACGACGCCTGGCGCGACTCCGTGGAGCGTGGCCTGGCGTGGCTGGCGCGGTCGCAGAATGCGGATGGAAGCTTCGGCCGAGGCCGCATGAGCGACAACGCCGGCATCGTCTCGCTGTGCGCGCTGGCGTTCATGGCCGACGGAAGCGTTCCGGGCCGGGGCCGGTATGGCGCCGCCGTCGAGCGCGCGCTGGAGTACGTGCTGCGGAGCGTCGCCGAGAGCGGGCTGGTGGGCGGCGAGGGCGTCAATGGACCGATGTATGGCCATGGCTTCGCGACGCTGTTCCTCGGTGAGATCTACGGCATGAACCCACAGGACGACCGCGTCCGCGATGCGTTGGTGCGCGCGGTCCGGTTGATCGAGAACAGCCAGAACCGCGAGGGCGGATGGCGCTACAACCCGGTTCCCGACGACGCCGACGTCAGCGTCACGATCTGCCAGGTGATGGCGCTGCGCAGCGCGCGCAATGCCGGGATCAAGGTGCCACGGACCGTGATCGACAACGCGGTCCGCTACGTGCGGGAGTGCCAGAACCCGGACGGTGGATTTCGCTACATGCGCACGCTGGGCGCAAGCGGCTGGCCCCGCACCGCGGCGGGCGTGGCCACGCTGTTCTACGCGGGCGTGTACGACGACGACTCCATCCCGCGCGGTCTGGCGTACGTGCGTCGCAGCGCGTCACCGGACGGCGGAGGCCCGGCCAGCCAACCGTACTACTTCTACGGCCACTACTACGCGGCGCAGGCCATGTACCTCGCCGGTGGCGAGTGGTGGAAGGACTGGTGGCCGAAGATCCGCCGTGAGCTAGTGGATCACCAGCGCTTCGATGGAAGCTGGACGGATCCGCAGTGGGGCCAGCCGCTTGGCACGTCGATGGCGTTGATCATCATGCAGATGCCCAAGCGATACCTGCCGATCTTCCAGAAGTGAGCATGCGCGCCGCCCCGTTCATCGTCGCCACCGGAATCGTCGCGAGTGCCGCGTCATGTGGTGTGGCGCACGCCCAATTCGCTCCTGCCGGTCCGAGGTTGGACCAACCGGATGCGATCACCGCGCCGCGCATGCGTGATCGATCCATCGAGTCCGTCGATGCACTCCTGCCTTCCATGCGGGTCCTTCGTCCGGACGGATCGGTGACCGAGGTCGGCCCGGAGGAGCAACCCCCCGATCCAGCGACGGTGCTTGCCCTGGTGGCCGATCTGCCCGCACGCGCGGTGGATCCGCCGATGGGCTCCGACGGCGTGATGCAGCTGATCGATGGGCAGCGCATCGTGGGGTCCCTGTCGATGCCCGGTGGGGAGGCGATGTGGATCTCGGAGTGGCTGCCTCCCGCGCGGGTCTTGCTTGAATCCGTCCGGGCGATCGCCTTCGAGGGGCCGCTCCCTCCCGCGGCGTCGACGAGCGACGTGCTGCGGCTGCGCAACGGCGATCAACTGGAAGGCGTGGCGGCATCGATCGAAGGCGGCGTACTAGCGTTCGAGACTGGGTCCGGCGAGGCGCGGACGGTGGTGCAGGTGCCCATCGATGCCATCCGCTCCCTGTCGCTGGTGTCGCCGATGGTGCAGCCGCGACGCGCGGTGCGGACCTGGCTGGACGATGGTTCCGTGGTCGATGCGGCCTCGGTGGCGTGGTCGCAGGACGGCAGAGGCCGCTGGGAGGCGTCGCTGAACGATGCCGAGGGGCGACGGTTGACCCGGATCCGCCGGTCCCGGGTGCTCGCGCAGTCCGGTGGCATGGGTTGGGTGCGATCGATCGCCGCTTGGACGCCCGAGGTGGGCGAACCCACGGGCGCCGAGGGCATGCGCTACGCCGTCGCGGCACCGCGCACCATGCCGGGAACGTGGGCGCTCGATGCCCCCTCGGTCGTGGTCGATGGCCCGGTGCGCCTCACCTATCCACCGGCGGCGCCGGGCTCGATTCTGGTGGCGAGCGCGCGCCGTCCGGTCAGCGCCCTCGGTTCAGGATCGTTCGAGCTGCGGATTCGCTGCGGAGACACCGAGGTCTTCCGCCGGCGGTTCCTGCCGGGTGACGAGCGGCACGAGATCCGCGCCACGCTGGTCGAGGCACCCGTCGTTGTGGAACTGCTCCCGGACGACGGCAAGGTGGTCGGCGATTCGGTGATCCTCGAGCGGGGCGTGGTCTGCGGCACCCAGCCTTGATCGGTCCAGTGCCAGATGGACACGCCACCTCCGTCGGTGGCGATCGCGCGGATCGCGCGGCCTGACTCCATCGCCCGCGCGCGCATCGATCGATCGTCGATGGCGTGGGTGCGTTGCCGCGCGGGATGATCGGCACCCAGCGCGCCCGCCGCCAAGAACCCAGGCGCGTCGCCCTGCGCCGTGACGCGCGAAGCCGTGACCGCCAGCGATCCGTCGGCGCGACCCGACGGTTCAGCGCCTGACTGGGGGTGCCACGCCTCAATGGCGACGTCGCCCAGTTGGAGCCGGTCACCGGCCACGACGGTGTCCACCGGGACCCCAGAGGCGCGGACCGCCCGGCCCAGCGCCCCCGCCCACCCGGAGCGGACCCCACGAAGGGCATCCGCCAGCGCCGGCGGAGCCAGGATCCGGCCCACCGGAATGGACCGAAGCACCTCGGGCACGCCGGAGCACCGGGTCATCGTGCGGTCGGTCAGGACGAGTGCATCAAGGCGGCGCACCCCCAGCGCGGCGAGCGACGGCACCGCCGTGCGCGCACCCACCGTGGCGTCGGTGGGGCGACCGACATCCACGAGCACCGAGACCCTGGCAGTACGGACCAGGTGGCAGCTGCCGGTGCCCACCTCGAAGGTGATCACCTCGATGGAGTCCCTCGGTACGGTTGCCGCGAACGGGCGAGCAGGCCCACACCACAGGGCGGCGCCGAGCGCCAGGGTGACGACCATGGCCACCGTGCGCGTGCGGCGATCCACGGCGGCGATCCACGCCGCGCCCGAGGCAAGGGCGGCGATCGTCCACCACGGCGACGGTCGACCGGTCCACCAGACGGCGCCCGGCAGGTCGAGCGACGCCACCGCGATCGCATCCAGCGTGGCTGCGCATGCCGCAGCGACTTGCCCGAGCGCCAGGCCGAGCGGGGGAACCGCATCGACGGTCACTGCCGCGGCGACGCCGGCGATCGTGGTGAGTGCGGCGGCGGGCATCGTGGCCACACTGAGCGGCGCGGCCCATCCGCTCGCGGTACCGGCGTGCGCGATGGCGATCGGCGTGCTCACGACCCACGCCGTGACCGACGCGGCGGCGGCGGTCGCCAAGATGCCCGTGGCAACACGGAGCGCTTCGGGAGGTTCGCGTCCTCCGGGCAGCATGGCCCATATCGCATGGATCGCTCGGTCCGCGCGCGACTGCCACCGGTCGGCGATGCGCGGCGAGAGCACCAACAGACCGACCACCACCCCGTAACTCAACTGGAATCCAGCGTCCATGACGGCGTCCACGTCGAGGCACATGCCCACCACGGCCACCGCCCCGATCGTCCCCAGGCCGCGACCACGACCACCACGCATCCCCGCCGCAGCGGTCAGTCCGGCGGCGCAGCCGGCTCGCCACACGCTGGTGTCCGGCTCGACCACCACCAGGAAGGCACCGGCCACGGCGATCGCCACCACGGAGTTCAGCACTGGTCCGGCATGTGCAGCGCGCAACATGGCCGCCGCGGCGCCCACGAGAACCGCCACGTTGAATCCACTGATCGCCAGCACGTGGCTCATGCCGGCGGCGCGGAAGTCTGACGCGGGGCGAGACAGGCCCGGGAGGCGAACGCCGGTCGTCATGGCGCGCACCAGCGCGCGCGTGTCGTCGTCGGCCCACGCCGGCATGCTTCGGGCGATGGCGTGGTTGCAGCCGTCGCGAAGGGCGGCGATCGGAGCGTGCCATGCAGGTTGTCGATCGTGCACCCGCACCATCCGCGAATGCGGCACCGCGATCGATCCTCCCGGTCCTCGCGGTCGGTCGCCCGGATTGGCGACGCCGCGCGACGGTCGCCACCATCCACGGACGGTGACCCGCGTTCCACGTGCGGGAAGCTGGTCGAGTCCGGAGACGCGGACCGTCACCCGGTCGGCATCGCCGATGGAGTGGTCGCCATCGAGTTGAAGCGTGAACGACTGGCTCGCCTCGCGCGGGACGAAGGCCGCCAGCGCCTCGCCGCCACCGTCGTCGGTTCGTGGCGTGGTGGCCACCCATCCGGACCGCGTGATGGGTCCCTCGGCGTGCGTGGTGGCCCATGGTCCATGCGCGGGGCGTGCCGCGTTGGACAGGGTGGCCCCCGCCGACAGCATGACGGCGATTACCCACGCCCGGAGCATCCATGGGCGGCGCGGCGAGACCGCATGCGGCAGACCGGCGACCAGCACCAACGCGAGCACGCCGACGAACGGAAGGTGGGGCAACGGACCAGGCGTGCCGCGCACCGCGATCGCGCCCACGAACATCGCGCTGGCGGCGACGAACGCCAACGGGACCCGGGTGTGGATCGGTGGATCATCGGGCGGCGGGATCACCCCGCGAACCTAGCGCCCGCGGCGGAACCGTTCGCCCAAGTCGAGGAATTTCGGTTCAGGTGCCGCCGTGCTCAGTCGATGCGGCGCGCAGCCGCTCAAGGACGTCACGCGCTGCGCCGGACTCGATCGCCGCGCGCGCGACGCCGACGCCATCGACCAGGTCGTCGACGATCCCAGCCGACGCGATGGCCGCCGCGGCGTTCGCAAGCA
>JBJOIF010000124.1:0-9178 GCA_046047335.1 Planctomycetota bacterium
GCGCCGTCAAAGTTGAAGTCCGACGGGCAAGTGGAGGTGCACGACACGTTCAGCGTGCCTTCGCCGCCGACGCCCGCGGTCGCGCTGCCGATGCGCACCCAGTAGGTGCTGCCGGCCGTGCCGTTGAAGACCACGAGCGACGTGCCCTGCGAGCAGCTGGCGCTGTCGTCGTTGCACGCCAGCACCGCCGTCGCGGCGGTCGGACAGGATGCACCCTCGTACACCGCCAGCCGCGTGTCGAAGGGCGCGCCGCTGCAGGTGCCGATGGTCACGACCCCGGTGCACGCGGGCACGTAGCGGAACCACACGTCCTTGGAGACGGTGCCCGAACCGTCCTGCGAGCACGCGGCACCGATGCCGTTGGCGCTGTCGGTGGCGAACGTGGTGTCGAAGGCATTCGCGCCGGCGGCAGCAACGGTGGCCCCGGAGCACTCGTCGTTGGCGGGCGGCGGCGTGACCCCGGCCACCACCGTCACGTCGTCGATGTACCACCGGTCGTTGCTCTCGCTGCCGTCCGGGCGGAAACGCAGTCGGAAGCGGTCGTGGCGGGCGTTGGCGGGCAGGGAGTGCTCGAACGCCTCGAACGAGGTCGGGTTGGTGCCGTCCGAGGTGATCACGTTCAGCGAGGTCCAGCGCAGCGAGCTGTTCAGGTACTCCACCGTCAGCGTCTCACCAGACTCCACCCCGGTGCGTGACACCTTGTACGACGCCACCGCGTTGGTGATGCCGGCCAGGCGGATAAAGTTGGTGCGCACCTCGTCGTCGTCGTAGGTGTTGGTCCCGGTGGAATTCAGTTCCAGCGCATAGGGCGCGCTCGGCTCGTTGCTGGCGCTGGTGTTGACCGCGCCACCGTCGTTGTAGGTCCAGCGTGCGGTCGACAGGGACGTGGTCGTGAAGTTCTCGATGAAGGGCAGCGACACCGGCTCGGGGCGGGTGAAGTCGCAGCTGACCGAGTTCAGCCGGTTGGTGACCTCGTTGAAGGCGCGCGAGTCGAGCTTGAGGTTCGATCCCGAGATGCCGCCGCAGGCGCCGTTGGCCGAGCACATGATGTGGCAGTCCGCATTGCCGTCCGAATCGCAGTGCGTGGCGCTCCAGTTGTGCCCGATCTCGTGCGCCGAGAGCGAGACGCGGAAGTTAAGCGTGGTGGTGTAGCGGCTCTCCACCACGCCGTACTGGGCGTTGAACGCGCTGTTGCACACCACGCCCACGTAGGCCAGGCCGATGGTTCCGCCGGAGAAGTTGACGCCGGAGAACATGTGCGAGAAGTCGCGGAAGATGCCCGACTCCGGCGCCGTGGACCACACGCTACCGAACTCGTCCAGCCGACCGTCGATGGTGGTGGAGCTGTACGGATCGTCGGCGGTGGAGCGGATCACCAGCACGCTGATCTCGTGGACCACGTTCACGTCGCGGTCATAGACCGTGTTGACGTTGTTGATGATGTTCTCCACGTCGTTCAGCGTGTTGGTGACGTTGGAGCCGTTGCGCTGGAAGAACTCGTAGTCGGCCTCGCAACCGAGTTCGACCTGCGATGGCGTGGTGCCCGCGATCCCGCCTTCGGAACCATCGGAACCGGAGCCGTCGCCGGTTCCGCCCTCGGTGGATCCCTCGGCGCGCGGCTCGCTGAATCGCGACACCGGGAACCCGGGCTGGCCGAGCGCGCAGCCCTTGCCGTCGGAGATGGCATCGGCGCCAGCGAACACCACGTGCTTGCCGCTGCCGGCGGCTGCGGGCACGAAGTCGGCCATCGGCTGGATGGCCCAGGTCTCGCCGTCTTCCAAGATCACCAGGCCGCTGAAGCCCTCCGGCAGCAGCGATCCGGTCACGGCGGTGTCGGGGCGACCCGCCAGCGATCCCCGGTAGGTCCGGGCCTCTGGCGGGGTCACTTCCTCGAGCACGCGGTTGCCGCGGTCGACGAGCAACTTGAATCGGTCACTGCGGACCGAGTATCGGGAGAGGTCCGCGGTGACGCGGAGGCCGCCCAGCGGAAGGTCCAGCGAGAACGTGGCGGGCAGGTCCTTCGGAAGCTTGGGCGACAGCACGTCGTAGCGGCTGAGTTCCGGGATGAACGGAGCATCGACCAAGGCGGGTGCGGCCACCTGGGCGCCGCCCGCGTTGGGGGCCATGGTCGGCGAGCGATCGGCCGCATGGGCCACGGCCACGGTCATCGATTGGGCAGCCAGCAGTCCGGCAACGGTGAGTGAGGCAAGGGTCATTGCAGCCGTTACGCGGGCAGCGGGGGTGGGGTTCATGGGTGAAACCTGAGCCTTCTTTGGGGGGTGAGCAAGGGGTTTCGGGGGCATTCGCACCCGATCCATGGGTGGTTTCCGCCGGAGCCCGATGGGGGGACAGAAGAAGGTCGAATCTGGCCCAGCATTGGGCAAGGAATCCCCGTCCCCGTCCTCCATAGTCCGAGAACAAAAATTGTGCATCCGGGTGAGGCGCGGTGATGGGTCGTTCCCTTGGATTGCGTTTCGGTGGATGGTGGTCCGCCTGGCAGCGGATCACCGTTCCCGTCTGTTTCCCCGTTCCCTCTCCCACAAGTTGGAGCCCGACCATGCTTCGATCCCTCTGCGCTGTCGCTGTCGCCGCGTCTGCCTCTTCGATGGCTTCCGCCGGCGTCACCGGTGCCGCGATCTTCGAGATCCTGGGTGACCTTTCGGTGTCGCCCTCGTCCACCCCGACCTTCAACATTGGCGGCGTCAACTCGGGCCTCATCGGCCCGTCGGTGCCCCCCGAGTACGACCAGTTCCTGGTGACGGGCAATGCCTCGATCGCCGGCGACCTGCGCATCAACCTGTTCAACGGCTTCACGCCCTCCCTCGGCGACAGCTTCACGCTGATCCACGCCTTGGGCTCGGTGACCTTCCTGGGCTCGGCCATCGCCCCGGCGCTCCCCGAGGGCCTGTCGTGGCAGGTGACCGTCGGCACCGGCGGCGCGTTTGGTCCCGAGGGATCCACCCTCGTGGCGAGCGTCGTCCCGGCGCCCGGCGCGCTGGCCCTGCTGGCGCTGGCCGGCACCGGCGGCCGCCGCAGCCGCCGCCGCTGAGCACGATCCAACCCGGGGCCACGCCTGCAGCGACCCGTCGATCCTGGTCGGGCCCTCCGGTCGCTCAGGCAACAGTTGTTCGCGTCGCCCCCGCGTGCCAGCGCGGGGGCGCGTGTTTTTGCCCACCGTCGCCGCCACCGCGGCTGCCCATAGACTGCAGCCCGGCGGGGTGTAGCTCAGCTTGGTAGAGCGCCTGCTTTGGGAGCAGGAAGTCGTCGGTTCAAATCCGGCCGCCCCGATTCACCCGTGTCCGTGCGGCGCCCATCCGGGTGCCCGCCCGCGTCAGTTGCCGAAGCCCAGCGTGCTGTTGGGCAGGACGCCCGGGTTGAGTCGATCGCGGAACCACTTCCAGTCGATGGCGTACGGCGGCGAGCCCGTGTTCGGGTCGGACGGCTGCTGCCAGCGGTGCCCGTTGGTGTCCCAGCGTTGCGGCAGGTCGGGGTTGGCCAGCGCGTACGTGTCGGTGGAGCCGTCGACGTACGAGATGGTGATGGCCTCGGGCCGCCACGTGGCCGGCCAGTCGATCCAGTTGGAGGTCTGCGGCAGCACCAGCCAGCCCTGGTTGTTGTAGGCCACCGAATCGTCCTCCACCAGCGTGCTCATCATGCGCTGCGGGCTCTTGATGGTGCCAATGGTGGTGGTGTTGAAGCGCGAGAGCGGCGTGGCCACGCCGTACATCGTGGCCGTGAAGTCGTCGTCGAACTCGGGCAGTTCATCCGGCCGGGTCGTGCCTAGGCAGGCATTGAAACTGTAGCTGCGCACGCGCGTGCCCGTGCTGCTGATGGTCGATACGTACGGATTGGTGGGCTCGTCCGGCGAGACGTACGTCTTGATGTCGCCGATGTACGGAAACAGCACGCCCTGCTCGATCGCCGAGGGTCGCTCGAACTGCCCGCCCGGCGCCAGGTTGGCGCCCTCGGCCTTCACCCAGCAGTGCTGCGAGGCGTTGGCGATGTTCGCGCCGTTCACGTAGAGGCTGCCGAACGAGTCGGTGCGTGGGCTGGCGAAGCGCGACTGGTTGTCGGTCGCGTAGGCGTAGGCGGCCTGCGTGATCGAGCGCTGGTTGGTCATGCACTTCATGGTGCGCGTGCGGGCACGCAGCGCGGTGATCGTGGGAACCAGCAGCGCCACCACCAGGGCGATGATGGCGATGACCACCAGCAGTTCGGGCAGGCTGAAGCCGCGCTCCCGGGCCGGGTGGCCGGGGTGGCGTGCAAGCGCGCGCTGGAGCAACGGGTGGAGTCGGTTCCGGAGGCAGTCCATGGAGTCAGGGTAGCGGAGCGGGCAGCATGCCCGGGTACCATTCGCGGCATGACCACCTTCGTTGCACGCACCGTGGAATTCCGTGGTTTCGGGGTCGCCGCCTGCATGTGCGGGCTTGTCTTGGCCGTGGTTCCGGGCGCCTCGGCCGCCATGCCCGTCGCGCGCGCCGCCCCGCTGGCCGCGCAGGCCGAGGGCGCATCCAAGTACGGCGGCCTGATGCCCCTGGTGCGCGCGCACCGCGAGGACCAGGTCAAGATGGTCAAGCTGTGGCAGTCGATGAAGGCGGGCGACGTGTCCGAGAAGACTCGCGAGGCGTACAAGGTCGCGCAGATCGCCACGCAGAAGTCGAGCAACAAGGTGACCCAGTTCATCAACCAGGAGCGCTGGTCCGAGGAGGACCGCGCCGCGATGAACAAGCTCTGGACCGACGAACTGGAAAAGCCGGTCCAGTGACGGGCGCCGGGCCCGACGCCGGAGGCCGGTCACGGACCGCCGTGGTGGCCATCGTGGCCGCGGCCGTGGTGGCGTTGGCCTGGTTGGCGGTGGACCTGGTCGGGCAGTGCAGCCCGACGGCGCTCATGCGGACCGGCGCCGAGGGTGGACGGGCGATCGTCGGAACGCTGGCCGACGCCCTCAAGCCGAAGGTCTCGAACGCGCCGCTCGTGGTGCTGCGCGGCGAGGATCCCACGCCCAAGCTGGTGGTTCACACCCACGCCGCCGACGTCGAGATCGATCTCGTGGAAGACACGTGGTACGGCGACACGTACAGCACGGTGCGGGCGCGCAACTGCCGGGCGCAGTTCACGGTGGAGGTGGACCGCATTTCCGACCGCGATGTGGTGTTCGTTCCCACCCGTGGCGACGAGCCGGCGCGGATCGTGGTGCTGGCGCCCCGGCCCAAGGTCGACGCCGACATGCTGGCGATCGCGCCCGAGTCGATCGAGTTCACCGAGCGCAACACCGGGCTTCGCTTCGCGCGCAGCTGGCTGGGCCTCGAAAACCGCGACGCGCTGGTGCGCCAGCTTCGCCCTCGGCTGCTGGAGGCGGTCTCGGACCCGGCGGTGCGCGCGCGCGCCGAGCAGTCGGGCCGCGAGTTCTTCGAGAAGCGCTTTGCCGAGTGGCTGCGCACCGACCTTCGCCTGGGTCGCGACGTGGTCGTCGACGTGCGCTGGGTGGAGTGACGGTCCGCGGGCGCGGCCCGCCGTCGATCACTCCAGCCGCACCGATCCCAGGTCGATGTCGGGCTTCGGCCAGCCGAGGCCGAGCGCATCGAGCGTCCCCACCATCACCTCGCTTGCCAACAGGTTCCGGAACCACTTCCGGTCCGACGGCACCACGTGCCACGGCGCGTGCTCGGTGGACGTGGCCGAGAGCATGCCCTCGAACGTCTCCACGTAGCGATCCCAACGGGCGCGCTCGGCCACGTCGCCCATCGAGAACTTCCAGTTCTTGGCCGGGTCCTGGAGCCGCGCGCGCAGCCGCTCCAGCTGCTCGTCCTTGCTGATCGAGAGAAACAGCTTCACCACCACCGTGCCTTCCTCCACCAGCATGCGCTCGAAGTCGTTGATCTGGCGGTGCCGGCGCTTCAGCTCGCCGTTGCCGAGCGTGCCGTGCACGCGGCCGACGATGGCGTCCTCGTAGTGGCTGCGGTTGAAGATCGCGATCTCGCCCCGCGCCGGGCAGCGCGAGTGCACGCGCCACAGGTAGTCGTGGGCGGCCTCGGCATCCGAGGGCTTCTTGAAGGAGTGCACCAGCAGGCCCTGCGGGTTCATCGCCGAGAAGACCCGGCGGATCACCCCGTCCTTGCCCGAGGTGTCGATGCCCTGCAGCACCACCAGCATGGCGCGGGATCGGTTGGCCCAGAAGCGCATCTGCAGCGCGTCCAGCCGCGTCAGGTTGGCGGCCAGGTGTGCCTCGCCCGCCGGCTTGTCAAACCCGCCGTCCTCGTCGGTCGGCCAGTGGCGGAGGCGGACGTCGCTGCCGGGCTTCACCACGAACGCGCGCGCATCGAGCTTGGGCATCGACGCACCATACGCGGGGCGGCGTGCCGCGACTCAGAACGCGCAGTTGTTGGGCGTGCGCGGGAACGGGATGCAGTCGCGCACGTTGCCCAGGCCGGTGGCGTAGGCGATGGTGCGCTCGAAGCCGAGCCCGAAGCCGGCGTGCGGCACCGTGCCGTAGCGGCGGAGGTCGCGGTACCACCAGTACGGCGCGGGGTCGAGCCCCATCTCGGCGATGCGCGCGTCCAGCACGTCCAACCGCTCCTCGCGCTGGCTGCCGCCGACGATCTCGCCGATCCCGGGCGCCAGGATGTCCATGGCCGCCACGGTCCGGCCGTCGTCGTTCAGGCGCATGTAGAAGGCCTTGATGTCCTTGGGGTAGTTCATCACCACCACCGGCCGGCCGAACACCTGCTCGGTGAGGTAGCGCTCGTGCTCGCTCTGCATGTCGATGCCCCAGTGCGGCGCGTACTCGAACTTGTGCCCGCCGCTCGCGGCCTTCTCGAGGATCCGGATCGCCTCCGTGTAGTCGATGCGCTCGAACGCCGCGCTGCAGAACCGTTCCAGCCGCGCGATCGCGTCCTTGTCCACGCGCTCCACGATGAAGCGCATGTCGTCGGCGCGCTCGGTGAGGCACGCCTCGAAGATCGCCTTCAGCAGTCCCTCGGCGCAGTCGGCGTCGGCGGCCAGGTCGGCGAAGGCAATCTCGGGCTCGATCATCCAGAACTCGGCGAGGTGCCGGCTGGTGTTGGAGTTCTCCGCCCGGAACGTGGGGCCGAAGGTGTAGACCTTGCTGAGCGCCAGGCACCAGCACTCCACGTTCAGCTGGCCGCTCACCGTCAGGTGCGCTTCCTTGCCAAAGAAGTCTTGGCTGAAGTCCACCTTGCCGTCCGGGGTTCGCGGCAGGTTGGCAAGGTCCAGCGTGCTCACGCGGAACATCTCGCCGGCGCCCTCGCAGTCGCTGGCGGTGACGATGGGCGTGTGGATCCAGAAGAATCCCTGCTCGCTGAAGTGGCGATGGATCGCCTGGGCCATCGTGTGGCGGATGCGGCCGAGCGCCCCGAACGTGTTGGTGCGCGCGCGCAGGTGCGCCTGCTCGCGCAGGAACTCCATCGTGTGCGCCTTGGGCTGGATGGGATAGGTGTCGGGGTCCTCGACGAACCCGTGCACCGTGAGCCGCTGCACCTGCATCTCGATGCCGGTGCTGCCGTCCTTGCCCTGGGTGCGCACCAGGGTGCCCTCGGCCTCCACGCTGCAGCCGGCCGTGAGACGCAGGACCTCGGAGGCGTAGTTGGCCAGCGCGTTGGGCACCACCAGTTGCAGCGGGTCGAAGCACGAGCCGTCGGAGAGGTTGACGAAGCTGACGCCCGCCTTGGAGTCGCGGCGGGTGCGGACCCACCCCTGGACCACCGCGGAGCGGTCGGCCCACTGGTCGGGGGAGCGTCGGATGGCGGCGATCGGCGTGCCGGGATGCATGGGGGACGGAACATACGCCGCGGCCCGGGGCCCGGGTACGCCGCTGCCGTTCTGGCACGTCCGCGGGGGCGTGCGGGTGGAGCGTGGCATCGGTGGTGGAGCGGCAACCGGCCCCTGTTGACCCAGAACAATTGTATTATAAGACATTAATGCACGATGCTTCCCGCGGCGTCTGGCACGCCTCTTGCATCCATGGGGCGGTACTCGGCCTCCGAGCGTCCATGCGATATCGGTTCTGCCATCCCCAGCCCGCGGACCACACCGCCTTCGGCGGCCCCAGTGGCGGCGCGTCCCGGCGAACGCCGCTGCTCAACCTGCTGCTCACTTCGGGCGGCTGGCGCGAGGACCCGTGGGCCGTCGCGGTGCCGCAGATCCTCGGTGCGCAGGGCGTGAACGTGATCCAGGCGCGCTCGGGCCTCGAGGCGTCCAACGTCATCCGCAGCGTCACCGTGCACATCGCGGTGGTCGACCTGTCGCTGCCGCTCGATGGGTCCACCATCGGCAACGAGCCATCCGGCGTGCGGGTGCTGCAGCTCCTGCGCCGGCTCGACGCGCCGCCGCCCACGGTGGTGGTCCGCCCGCCGCAAGCCACCCGCCGCGAGTCCTCGCGCGGCCTGGTGGATGCGCTCCTCGACGGCGCGTTCAGCGTGGTCGACCGACCCTGTCACCCGGAAACCATGCTCCGCGTCATGCAGCGGATCATGGACCGTCACTTCACCCACTCTCACTCACCACATCCATCACAGGAGAAGCAGTCATGAAGGTCCGTCCCCTCGGAGACAAGATCCTCGTCAAGCGCGACGAAGCCGCCACCAAGACCGACTCCGGGATCTTCCTTCCCGAGTCCGCCAAGGACAAGCCCAAGCAGGGCAAGGTGATGGCGCTCGGCGCGGGCCTCCTCAACAAGGAGAAGGGCACCTACGTCCCCTTCACCGTCAAGAAGGGCGACACCGTCATCTTCTCGAGCTACGCCGGCACCGAGGTCAAGATCGACGGCGACCCGTACCTCATCATGACCGAGGAAGAGATCCTCGGCATCGTCGACTGAACGGACGCAGCCGATGGACACCGCCCAGCTGCGCACCGCCTTCTCCGAGCTGAACGGGCAGCGCGACGTCCGCATCGAGTTCGTGCAGTCGCACGCGCTCCACGTGCGGCGCGCCTTCCTGATCCCCGAGGAGAAGGACGGCCTGGTGAAGCTGAGCGACGGCCACAAGATCTTCGTGCTCGACGCAGCACGCGTGGCCTGGATCGAGATCGGCTGACGCACCGCCGGAGCGGCGCACGGCACGAGACACGCAGTTCGAAACCAACCACACCCAACCAAGGAAGCACAGCAACATGGCAGCCAAGCAGATTGCATACGACGTCGACGCCCGCGAGAAGATCC
>JBJOIF010000125.1:0-12221 GCA_046047335.1 Planctomycetota bacterium
TCGCCATCATGAAGCGCACCTTCCGCGGAGAGGCGAACTGCATGAGCGGCGGGTCGAGGCCACTGGCATGGTTCGCCACGATCACGAAACCACCCGGAGGCGCGCGGAACCGGTCGAAGCCCCGCCAGCGCGTCCGATGGATGAACCGTGCGAGCGGGCGGGCCACCGCCTCGACGCATCCGACCGCGCCACCCCAGACCAGTCGCTCGCCGCTGTGTGCGCGGACGAGGAAGCCGATGGCGACGAGGGCGAGGAGGGCGACGATGAAGAGCACGCTGGCCGCAAGCACGCCCCAGAGCAGCGAGACCGCCATGGCCTGCGACGATGCCGTCATGCACGCATCGTAATGCTCGCGTGGACTCGGTCGTGGCGATGGTCTTCATCCCTATACGTGGTCCGTGGAGCTGCTGCCCCATGGCTGGGCGCCGGTCCGAGGGACTGACTTCCCGCATCCGCTATCCTCCCGCAAGTTTGGCCCGACCCGGCCGCATCCGCGCGCGGCCCGGGCCCGACGCGCGCACCGGACCCGCCCTCGGCGGGGAGATCCTCGATGCCTCGCCGCAACGACATCCACACGATCCTGATCATCGGCTCCGGCCCCATCGTCATCGGCCAGGGCTGCGAGTTCGACTACTCCGGCACGCAGGCGTGCAAGGCGCTCCGCGAGGAGGGCTACCGCGTCGTGCTTGTGAATTCGAACCCGGCGACGATCATGACCGACCCGGCGTTCAGCGACCGCACCTACATCGAGCCGATCACGCCCGAGGCCGTCGAGAAGGTGATCGTGCGCGAGAGGGTGCTCGGGCACCCGATCGATGCGCTGCTGCCGACCCTGGGCGGCCAGACCGCGCTCAACTGCGCGTGCCGCCTCTGGGACGACGGCGTGCTGCAGCGCCACGGCGTGCGGATGATCGGCGCCGACCGCGAGGTCATCCACCGCGCCGAGGACCGCGAGGCGTTCCGGCAGATCGTCGAGCGGCTGGGGCTGCGCCAGCCGCTCTCGCGCACGGTCACCACCATGGAGGAAGCCCACGAGTTCCTGAAGGAATGCGGGCTGCCGGCGATCATCCGCCCGGCGTTCACCCTCGGGGGCACGGGCGGCGGCATCGCCTACAACCTCGAGGAGTACGAGGAGATCGTCCGCCGGGGCCTCTCGGCCAGCATGATCGGCCAGGTGCTGATTGACAAGAGCGTGCTCGGCTGGAAGGAGTACGAGCTCGAGGTGGTTCGCGACCGCAACGACAACTGCATCGTCGTCTGCGGCATCGAGAACATCGACCCGATGGGCGTGCACACCGGGGACAGCGTGACCGTTGCGCCGATCATGACCCTCTCCGACAAGGAGTATCAGCGCATGCGCGATGCGGCGTTCGCGATCATGCGCGCGGTCGGCGTGCAGACCGGCGGCAGCAACGTGCAGTTCGGGGTGTGCCCGGAGACCGGCGAGATGGTGGTCATCGAGATGAACCCGCGCGTCTCGCGCAGCTCGGCGCTCGCGTCGAAGGCCACGGGATTCCCGATCGCCCGCATCGCCGCCAAGCTCGCGGTGGGCTACTCGCTCGACGAGCTCCGCAACGACATCACCGGCAGCACAAGCGCCTGCTTCGAGCCGTCCATCGACTACGTGGTGGTGAAGATGCCGCGCTGGACGTTTGAGAAGTTCCCCGAGGCCGACGAGACGCTCACCACGCAGATGAAGTCCGTGGGCGAGGCGATGGCCATCGGACGCACCTTCAAGGAGGCGTTCCAGAAGGCGATCCGCAGCATGGAGGTGAAGCGCTTCGGCTTCGGCCTCGACCGCAACGACCGCTGGCTCCGTCAACTGCGCGCCGACCGGGCCTTCGCCGCTGCGGGGACGGCCACGAGCACCGAGACCAAGGTGGCCCGTCCCACCGAGGCGGCGAGCGCGGACTGGCCCATCCCGGAGGAGACGCTCCTGCGCAAGCTGAGCGTGCCCAGCCAAGGGCGCCTGTACTTCGTGCGCTACGCGCTCAAGATGGGCTGGGGCGTCGAGCGTGTGCACCAGGCCACGCGGATCGATCGGTGGTTCCTCCGCCAGTTCGCCGAGCTGGTGGCGTTCGAGGACCGGATCATGGAGGTCGGTTCGCCCGAGTCGTGCCCACGCGACCTGATGTTCGAGGCCAAGCGCCACGGCTACAGCGACGCGCAGCTCGCGAACGCGTGGGTCGGCGAGATCAGCGCGCGGTCGATCCTGCGGGTGCGCGCCGCGCGCAAGGCGCTCGGCATCGAGCCCGTGTTCAAGCTGGTGGACACGTGCGCCGCGGAGTTCGAGGCGGTGACCCCCTACTACTACAGCACCTACGAGGCGCCGTACGCGGTGGACGGCCGCGCCGTCCTGGACGACGAGGCGCGCGTGACCGCCACTCCGAAGGTGGTGATCCTGGGCGGCGGCCCCAACCGCATCGGCCAGGGGATCGAGTTCGACTACTGCTGCTGCCAGGCCTCCTTCGCGGCGCGCGAGATGGGCCTCGAGAGCGTGATGATCAACTCCAACCCGGAGACGGTCAGCACCGACTACGACACGAGCGACCTGCTGTTCTTTGAGCCCCTGACGCTCGAGGACGTGCTGAACGTGGTGGAGCGGCTCAACGGCGGCGGGATCGAGAAGCCGGACCGATCCGGCGCGGTGATCGGCTGCATCGCCCAGTTCGGCGGCCAGACCCCGCTGAACCTAGCGCACGGGCTGGTCGAGGCGGGCGTCCCGATCATCGGGACCGGCGTCGACAGCATCGACCTGGCCGAGGACCGCGACCGCTTCAAGGCGGTGCTCGACGAACTCGGGCTCGCGCAGCCTCCGTCTGGGATCGCGCGCAGCCTCGACGAGGCCGTCGCCGAGGCGAACCGCGTGGGCTATCCGGTGCTCGTGCGCCCGAGTTACGTGCTCGGCGGCCGCGGCATGGAGACGTGCTTCGACGAGTCCGCGCTGCGCCGCTACATGACCACCGCGGTGAACGTCAGCGACCTGGCCAACGCACCGGTCCTCATCGACCGGTTCCTCTCGGACGCCATCGAGGTGGACGTGGATGTGGTGGCCGACTTCGAGCCCGCCGAGGGCAGCCGCACCACGCAGGTGCCGCAGTCGAGCCCATCGCCGCGCGCGGTGGTGTGCGGCGTGATGGAACACATCGAGGAGGCAGGCATCCACTCCGGCGACAGCACCTGCACGGTGCCGCCGTACAGCCTTCCGCCGAGCCTGGTGAACCGCATCCGCGCCCAGGCGCGCACGCTCGCGGAGCGTCTGCGGGTTCGCGGCCTGATGAACGTGCAGATGGCGGTGAAGGACGAGGTCATCTACATCCTGGAGGTGAACCCGCGCGCCTCGCGCACGGCCCCGTTCGTGTCGAAGGCGAAGGGCATTTCCTGGGCGAACGCCGCCGCCAAGGTGATGATGGGCGCATCGCTTGAGTCCCTCGGCGTGGCCGAGGTGCACGACACCGGCTTCTACGCGGTGAAGGAGAGCGTGTTCCCGTTCGCCAAGTTCCCCGGCGTCGACGTGGTGCTCGGGCCGGAGATGCGCTCGACCGGGGAGGTCATGGGCACCGACCGCAGCCTGCCTGTGGCGTTCGCCAAGGCGCAGATGGCGGCGGGCGTGCACTTGCCCACCGCGGGCAACGTCTACCTCAGCGTGCGCGAGTCCGACCGCACCGCCTCGGTGGAGGTGGCGCGCAGCCTCGCGAGCATGGGCTTCAGCATCCTCTGCTCCGAGGGCACCGCGCAGGCGCTCGCCGCGCACAGCGTGGCGTGTCGCACGGTGCCGAAGATCGCCACCGGGCAGCGGCCGAACGTGCTCGACCTCATCGCCAACGGCGAGGTCCAACTGATCGTCAACACGCCTACCCGCAAGGGCGGAGCGACCGACGAGGGCCGGATCCGCGCGCAGGCGGTCCGGTCCAACGTGCCGATCATCACCACGGTGGCCGGCGCGCGTGCTGCGGTGCAGGCGATCCAGGCACTGCGCGCGGGCCGCTGGCAGGTGGTGGCGTTGCAGGACTGCTTCCCGGCGCTGGCGCGCAAGGCCGCCCCGGCTCCCGCACTTCCCGTGCCCGCATCGATGACCTGAACCGCCCCGGCGGTACAGTGGCGCCGTGACGAACGGAGAGTCCGGGCACCGCTCGGCCCCCCAAGAGCCGACTCCGGTCCCGCGGCTCCGCGAGGACCTGCTGTCCCTGCTGGCGCGCACCACCAGCGACTTCATCGCGCTGCCCGTCACCGAGATCGACGCGATCATCGGGCGAACCCTTGCCGAGACCGGCGCGATGTTCGGCGTCGACCGGTCGTACCTGTTCCGGATCGACGGCTCCGGCGCGCGCATGGACAACTCCCACGAGTGGTGCGCCCCGGGCATCTCCCCGGAGATCGGCAACCTCCAGGGGATTCCCACGGAGCCGTTCGAGTGGTGGATGGGCGAGATGGTGGCCGGCAGGCCGATCCGCCTGGAGTCGCTCGCGGAACTCCCTGCACACGCCGTCAGCGAGCGCGCGATCCTCGAGCCGCAGGGCATCCAGTCGATTCTCGTGCTGCCCGTGACGTGGCGCGGCCGCGTCGAGGGGTTCCTTGGCTTCGACCACGTGCGGGGCTCGCGCCGCTGGACCGACGAGGAGGTCCGCGTGCTCCGGATCGTCGCCAGTTCCATCGCCCAGTCGTTCGAGCGTCGCCGTCTTGACGAGCGCCTGCAGCTGGCCGCCACGGTGTTCGCGCACGCGCACGAGGGGATCTTCGTGACCGACCGCGACGAGCGGATCCTGGAGGTCAATCCCACCTTCTGCGAGATCACCGGCTACGGCCGCGAGGAGGCGATCGGCCGCACGCCGAACATGCTGTCGTCGGGACGGCACGGCCAAGACTTCTACGCATCGGTGTGGAAGTCGATCGGCGACACGGGGTACTGGCGCGGCGAGGTCTGGAACCGTCGCAAGGACGGCAGCCTGTACCTGGAGCGGCTGGCGATCTCCGCGGTCCCGGGCCCGGACGGCACGGTCGAGAAGTACGTGGGAGTGTTCGCCGACATCACCCGACTCAAGGAGCAGGAGGAGCGGCTCGAGCAGATGGCGTACTACGACGCCCTCACCAAGCTGCCGAATCGCGTGCTGCTGGCCGATCGCATGGGACAGGCGCTTGCGCACGTCCGGCGTTCGGGCGGGATGATGGCCGTCTGCTACATGGACCTCGACCGGTTCAAGCCGGTCAACGACCTGCACGGGCACTCGGCGGGCGACCGCCTGCTGGTGGAGATGGCGCACCGGCTGAAGGGAACGCTCCGCTCGGGCGACACCGTGGCCCGGCTCGGCGGCGACGAGTTCGTGATCATCCTGCCGGGCCTTCGCTCCCGGGACGAGTGCGACATGCTGGTGTTGCGCATCCTGCGGTGCGTGACCGACCCGTTCGAGGTGGCACGCGGCGCGCCGGTGACCCTGACGGCCAGCATTGGCGTCCGGCTGGTGCCGCCCGACGATGCCGACCCCGACACGCTGCTTCGGCAGGCCGACCAGGCGCTGTACGCCGCCAAGCAGGAGGGCCGCGGTCGATCGCACCGGTTCGACGCCGAGCGCGACCGCCAGGTGATCGCCCGCCGTGAGCAGGTCTCGTCGATCGCCGACGGCCTGCGGAGCCACGAGATGGTGCTGCACTTCCAGCCGGTCATCGAACTGGCCTCGGGCCGGGTGCGGTTCGCCGAGGCGCTGGTGCGCTGGCGCCGTCCCGATCGCGGCCTCCTCGCGCCCGGCGAGTGGATGGATGCGATCGAGGACCACGAGCTGATCTCGCGGCTCGGCGAGTGGGTGCTGGACGATGCGCTCCGCTGGTGCGGACATTGGCGCGCCGAGGGGTTGTGCGGCGGTGTCAGCATCAATGTCTCGGCGCGCGAGCTGCGTGACCCGGAGTTTCCGTCGCGGGTGCGCGATGCGTTGCGCCGCCATCCGAGCATCGCCGCCTCCGACCTCAAGCTCGAAGTCCTGGAAAGCGCCGCGCTGAGCGACATGGCCAGCGTGACGGCCGCCATGGAGGAGTGCATGGCGATGGGCGTCCAGTTCGCGCTCGATGACTTCGGGACCGGGTACTCGTCGCTCGCGTACCTCAAGCGGCTGCCGGCGTCGACGGTCAAGATCGACCGCTCGTTCGTGTCCAACATGCTCCGCGATCCCGGCGACCGGGCCATCGTCACCGGCGTGGTGGAGCTCGCCAAGGTGTTCGGCCGAAGCTCGGTTGCCGAGGGCGTGGAGACCGCCGAGCACGCCGAGGCCCTCCGGGAACTCGGCTGCGACATGGGGCAGGGGTACGGCCTGGCACCGCCGATGCCTGCGGAACGCTTCGAGGCGTGGGCCCGGGACCGGCGCGAGGGGGCCTCCTATACTGCCACCCCTCCATGCAGCCCCTGACCGACCTGCTTCCCGACTGGTTCCCCTCCGGGCCCGCGCTTGCCCAGTTGATCACCAGTGCTCTGGTGGTGTTCTTGGCCCTGCACGTGATTCTCGGGGCATGCGCCTACGCCATCTGGCTGGAGCGCCGCCTCTCGGCGTGGATGCAGGACCGCGTCGGCCCGAACCGCGTCGGGCCGTGGGGCCTGCTGCAGCCGATCGCGGACGGCCTGAAGTTCTTCCTCAAGGAGGACTACACCCCGAAGCACGTCGACAAGGCGTTGTTCTTCGCTGCGCCCGCACTGCTGGCGATCCCCTCGCTGATCGGGTTCGTGGTGATCCCGTGGGGCGGCACGCTCGATCTCTCGTCGATCCCGTTCCTCGGGTTGGAGGGCTCGGTGCGGATTGTCGGCGCCGACGTCAACATCGGCGTCGTCTACATGCTGGCGATCGCGAGCCTCTCGGTCTACGGCGTCGCGATCGGCAGCTGGGCCTCGAACAACAAGTTCGCCTTCCTGGGCGGCCTGCGCGCCTCGGCGCAGATCATCAGCTACGAGATCCCGATGGGCGTGGCCATGCTCACGGTGATCCTGATGTGCGGGAGCTTCACCCCCTCGGGGATCATCGCCGCGCAGCAGGCGGGCACGTGGAACATCGTGCAGCAGCCGCTGGCCGCGATCCTCTTCTACGTGTGCATGCTGGCCGAGACCAACCGGCTGCCGTTCGACCTCGCCGAGTGCGAGAGCGAGCTGGTCGGTGGCTACCACACCGAGTACTCAAGCATGCGCTTCGCGCTGTTCTTCCTGGCCGAGTACTTCAACATGATCGCCGGCAGCGCGCTGTTCGCCGTGCTGTTCCTGGGCGGGTGGAGCGTCAACCCGCTGGCGGGCGTGGTCGGCGGCGACCTGCCGGCGTCCGGCGGCATCCCGGTGATTCTGGCCCAGATCGGCGTGATGGCCGGCAAGACCTTCGTGGTGCTGGCCCTCGGGATCGCGCTGCGCTGGACGCTGCCCCGCTTCCGGTTCGACCAGCTGATGCGCCTGGCGTGGGAGGGCATGATCCCGACCGCGCTGCTGCTCCTGACCGTCACCGCGGTGTTCGTCTACTTCGGCGCCACGCAGTGGATGTGGATGGGCAGCCTGCTTTGCCTGGCCGTGGTGTGGTTCGTGGGCCCGCGCCTGCCGCGGAGCGCCAACCCCAACGCGCGCATCGGCATCTTGGGCAGTCGCTTCAGCCCGGCCTGACGCCTTCGCGGCGCCGCTCGCGAGCAATCGCTCGCATCCGACCGACCCACGCGCCGTACTCCAGTGCGGCGCGTCGTCGTTCAGCCGCGGAGGGCCATGCGGCGCGGTCCGCGCCGAACGCGGTCTCGTTCCGCCACGACCAGTACCGCCCGCGAAGGCGGAAGCGGGTGGCCAGGCCCAGCAGGAACAGGTTCCAGGCACCTCGGACGGCGTGCATGGCCCGAAGCGTATCGCGCGGGCGGGGCGAGGCAGCATCCGGGCCAGGCGATCCGTCCGCGAAAGTTCGGTGGGAAGCAGGGACTGCTCCGGGGGCTCCTACACTCGGCTGCATCGTGGCGAAGGTCCGAACCAGCTGGCTGTGCCGCGAGTGCGGCAATGTGCAACCCAAGTGGATGGGCAAGTGTCCCGATTGCGGCGCATGGGATGCGCTCGAACGGTTCACGGAGCACGCCGCCCCGGCGGGAGCGGATGGGTCGGTCCTGATGACCTCGGCCGCCGGGGCCCCACGCGGTGCGGTGCCGCTCGCCGAAGTGAAGCCGCTCGACGTGCCGCGGGTGCCGACGGGCATCGATGAACTCGACCGCGTGCTCGGGGGCGGCGTGGTGCCGGGCAGCGTCTCGCTGCTCGGCGGTGATCCGGGAATCGGCAAGAGCACGCTGCTCCTCCAGGCCGCGGCACGCCTGGCCGATGCGGGACAGACGGTCCTCTACGCAAGCAGCGAGGAAAGCGCGGCGCAGGTCCGCATGCGTGCCGACCGGCTTGAGGGCGGTACACCCTCCCGTGGGCGCCACCTCCTGGTGATGGCCGAACCGAACCTGGCGGCGGTGGTCGAGGAGGCGCGCCGGACCGCTCCGGCGCTCTTGGTGCTCGACTCGATCCAGCTGGCGTTCCGGCCCGACGTCGAGGGCCCGCCCGGCAGCCTCGCGCAGCTGCGCCGCTGCTGCCTCGACCTGGTGGCCCTCGCCAAGCTCGGCGGCATCGCCGTTGCCATGGTCGGGCATGTGACCAAGGAAGGTGACCTGGCTGGCCCCAAGCTCCTCGAGCACTTGGTGGACGCGGTGCTCGCGTTCGAGGGGGACCGCCACCATGCCTATCGAGTGGTGCGTGCGGTGAAGAACCGCTTCGGCAGCACGCAGGAGGTGGGGCTCTTCGAGATGACCGGCGCCGGGCTGTCCCAAGTCGAAGAAGCGTCGCTCGGCCCCGAGGCGGGCGACGACCGTGGCACCCGGCCGGGAAGCGTGTTCGCGCCGGTGCTGGCGGGGTCACGCGTGCTCCTGGCCGAGGTTCAGGCGCTCACCGCTACTGGGTTCCTCGGCAACGCCAAGCGACGCGCGAGCGGGCTCGATGCCGGGCGATTGGCGATGCTGATCGCGGTCCTCGAGAAGCACGGGGGCCTGCGGCTGGCCGACCAGGACATCTATGCGTCGGCAGTGGGTGGGATGCGCGTCCTCGACCCGGCCGCCGACCTCGCGGTGGCGCTGGCGGTGGCTGGGGCGTTCCACGGTCGATCGGCCGGTGGCGCCGCCGTGGCCTTCGGCGAGATCGCCCTGTCCGGCGAGGTGCGTTCCGCGCGCCAACTGGAGCAGCGCGTGCACGCGGCCGTGCGTCGCGGGGCTCGGCTGCTCATGGTGCCCTCCCCACAAGCCGAGGCCGCCCGCGCGGCATGCGCCACGCTCGCCGGTGCACCTCGCGCGGAGGTGCTGGGCGTGCGGTCGGTGCGCGACGCGCTCGACCAGCTCGGGTGACCGCCTGACGGGCGCGCGGCGCCCGGTTCAGTCGAGCAGCAAGCGTTCCGGCTTCTCGATGCAGTCCTTGATGTGCACCAAGAAACTGACCGCCTCGGCGCCATCGATGATGCGGTGGTCGTAGCTGAGCGCCAGGTACATCATCGGCCGCAGCGCCACCTGCCCCGGGTTGCGCGGGTCCTCGACCGCACGCTTCTTGATGGCGTGCATGCCGAGGATCGCGCTCTGCGGGGCGTTCAGGATCGGCGTCGACATCAGGCTGCCGTAGATGCCGCCGTTGGTGATCGTGAACGTGCCGCCGGTCATCTCGTCGACCGTTAGCTTGCCGTCGCGCGCGCGCGCGGCGAAGCCGCGGATCGCCAGCTCGATGTCGGCGAAACTCATCAGCTCGGCGTTGCGCAGAACCGGCACCACCAGCCCACGATCGGTGCCCACGGCGATCGAGACGTCGGCGAAATCGTGGTACTCGATCTCGTCGCCGGCGAAGTACGCGTTGACCTTCGGGAACCGCTTCAGCGCGCTGCACGCGGCCTTTACGAAGAAGCTCATGAAGCCCAGGCCCACGCCGTGGTGCTTCTCGAAGCTCTCCTTGTGCTCCGAGCGCAGTCGCATGACCTCGGTCATGTCGCACTCGTTGAAGGTGGTGAGCATCGCCGCGGTGTGCTGCGCCTCCACGAGGCGCTCGGCGATGCGCTGGCGGATCTTGGGCATCCGCTCGCGCCGGACGCCGCGAGCGCCCGTGACCGCCAGCGGTGCCGGCGCTGGCGCGGGCGCGACCGGCTTCACGGGGTTGGCGATCGCGGACACGCCGCCCGCGGCGCGCTCCACGTCGGCGACCACGATCCGGCCCGCGGTACCGCTGCCGGAGACAGACGCGAGGTCGACGCCCTTGTCGGCGGCCACCTTGCGTGCGAGTGACGATGCCTTACGGCCCGATGCTGCATTGACGGCGGCTGGCGCGGCGGTGGCGGCCGGTACGGCCGTGGCCGATGGCGCCGCCGGAGCCGTCGAACCGCCCGAGCCCGTCGGGCGCGCGGCCGCCGTGTCGATCGCGGCGATGGCCGCGCCGACCTTCTGCTCGCCCGAACGCACCTTCACGTGCAGCACGCCTGCCGCGGGCGCGCGAACCTCCAGTGTGGCCTTGTCGCTCTCGATGTCGACCAGGATCTCGTCGGCTTCCACCCACTCGCCGTCCTGCTTGTGCCACTGGCCGAGGGTGACCTCGGTGATCGATTCTCCTGGGCTGGGAACCACGATGTCCATCGTCTGCGTCTCCATGCGCGCCATGCGGCGCGGTGCGTGCGTGAGTCGGTGCCGGCGCGGTCAGCGTGCCGTGTTGCCCTTGGCCTTGCCTGCGGACTTGGCGGCGTCCGCCGGGCCGCCGAGCGCAGCGGCCACAAGGGTGGCCTGTTCCTTGCCGTGCCGCTTAAGGCTGCCGGATGCGGGGCTCGACTGCGCCGGGCGGCCGGCATGGGACGGCAGCTTCCAGCCGAGTTCCGCGAAGCGTGCCAGCACGAAGTGCCACGCGCCCATGTTCTCCGGCTCCTCCTGGGCCCAGACCACCGTGGCCTCCGGATAGCGGTCGAGCTGCGCCCGTACTTCGTCGGCCGGGAACGGCGCCAGCTGCTCGATGCGCACCAGCGCCACGGCGGGGTTGCCGGCACCCTCGAGTCGCGCCGCATCGAGCTCGTGGTAGAGCTTGCCGGTGCACAGCACCACGCGGCGCACGCGCTTTGGATCGGGCTTGGCCGGATCGGCGATCACGGCCCGGAACTGCCCGTGCGCGAGCTCGGCCAGCGGGCTCTGCGCGGCTGGCAGCCGCAGCATGCTCTTGGGGGTCATCACCACCAGCGGCTTGCGGAAGTTCCGGCGCATCTGCCGCCGGAGCACGTGGAAGACCTGCGCAGTGGTGCTTGGGTACGCCACTTGGAGCCGATCCTCGGCGGCCAGCTGCAGGAACCGCTCCATGCGCGCGCTCGAGTGCTCGGGTCCCTGGCCCTCGTAGCCGTGCGGCAAGAGGAGCGTCAGGCCGGAACTGCGGAACCACTTCGCCTCGGCCGAGGCCATCCACTGGTCGATGATCACCTGGGCACCGTTGGCGAAGTCGCCGAACTGCGCCTCCCAGACGACCAGCGCCTTGGGGTCCACCAGCGAGTAGCCGTACTCGAACCCCACGCACGCGCACTCGGTGAGCGGCGAGTTGAAGATGTCGAAGCGGCCGGTCGCGCCCTTCAGGTGCTGGAGGGCGATCCACTGCTCGCCGGTCTCCTGGTCGAAGGCGGCGGCGTGGCGATGGCTGAAGGTGCCGCGCTTCACGTCCTGCCCGGTGATGCGGACGGTGAAGCCTTCCTCAACCAGCGATCCGTAGGCGAGCAGTTCGGCGGTGGCCCAGTCCACGGTGCCGGTATCCACCGCGGCGCGGGACGCGATCCCCTTGGCGACGGTCTTGTGGGCATTGAACCCCTCGGGCAGCGTCGCCAGTTGCGCCGCGATCGCCTTCAGCGCACGGGCCGCAACGCCGGTCTCCACCGGGGCATCGGACCAGTCGCCGCGGATTCCCTCCCACGCACCGGCGTAGGGGGCGTGGCCTGGCTCCATGGGCTTCGCCTTGGCGCGCTGCTGGGCCGCGTCCAGTCCCTCGAACAGCGCCTTGGTGCGCACCTCCAGGCCATCCGCGGGGATCACGCCCTCGGCGACAAGCCGCTCCGCCCACCGCGCGGCCACCGGCTTCGCGGCGCGGACGCGCTTATAGAGGAGGGGCTGCGTGAAGTTCGGCTCGTCGGTCTCGTTGTGGCCGTTCTTACGCCAGCACCACATGTCGACGAACGCGTCCTCGCCGAACTCGGTCCGCCATTCGG
>JBJOIF010000126.1:0-5638 GCA_046047335.1 Planctomycetota bacterium
GCGGCAACAACGGCAGTCACGTGGAGTTCCGGCTCTCGATGACCGGGCTCAGCGGCCTGGAGGTTTCGTGGGCCGCGCAGCGCACCAGCACCGGGTTCAACTCGACGCAGGTGTCCTACTCCACCGACGGCACCACCTTCACGGACTTCGGCGACCCGATCACCTACGCCACCAGCTTCTCGCTGCGCAGCGTCGACTTCGGAACGCTCCTTGACGAAGCCGCGGACGTTCGCATTCGACTCACGATGACGGGCGCGACCAGCAGCACCGGCAACAATCGCCTTGACAACGTGCAGGTGCTCTCGAGCCCGACCGAGGAAACGGTGATCGTCACCAACTACGGGTCGCCCTTCCACTGCATCCGCAACGCCGACGGCACGTGGTCGCAGGGTGGCGCGGCACCGGCCGCGGGGCTCGACACCCCCGGCGCAGAGAACGCGGTGATCCCGACGTTCGTGTGCGGCGATGCTGACGCCGGCGACTGCAACGCGCCCCACGCCAACGGCGGCTGCGCCGACGAGTGCTGCTGCGAGGAAGTGTGCAGCGCGGATCCGTTCTGCTGCGACGTGGCGTGGGACCAGTTCTGCGTCACCGCGGCCGCCGACTGCTCGGGCTCGACCGACTGCGGCGGAAGCGGCTGCGTGGCCGACCTGAACGGGGACGGCTCCGTGGACGGCATCGACCTGGGCGTGATGCTGGGCAACTGGGGCCCGGGCGGCGAGACCGACCTGAACCAGGATGGCTCGGTCGACGGCGTGGACCTGGGCATCCTGCTCGGCGGCTGGGGCGCCTGCCCCGGCTGAAGACGGGGGCTCCTGCCCCGCGCCCACCGCACCCTGAACCTTCCCGCCCCCGGCCTCGCGCCGGGGGCGGTGCCTTTGGCAGCGGCTTCATGAGACTTGAACCCCACCCTGACCGAACGAAAGGCACCCCGATCCACACTCCTCGTACTGCAGTGACCGAGTGCTGGAGCAGTGCGCTCCACGCCGCCACCGCTTCAAGGAGCACCCCGATGTCGACCGTCACCCGAGCCCTGCTCGCCTCACTGGTCCTCGCCTCTCCCGCCTCCGCGCAGGTCGTGTTCAACGAGATCCGCATGGATCAGCCCGGGACCGACGTCGACGAGTTCATCGAGCTGCGCGGCACCGCGGGAGCAGACGTGGGTGGACTCACCCTGCTGATCCTCGGGGACGGCACACCCGAGACCCGCTCCGGCGTCGTGGAGTGGAAGTACACGTTCCCGGCAGGCACGGTGCTCGGCAGCAACGGCTACCTGGTGCTGCACGGGCCGGGCATGACCCTTCCGGTCGATCCGGCGTCTACGATCATCGCGTGGCCGGTGGGCGTGGACCCGGCGTTCCCGGACAACGGCCCGGAGAACAGCGACTCGCTGACCTTCCTGCTGGTGTCGGGCTACTCCGGCACGGACGCGTTTGACTGGCGCGCGCCGTACGTGGACGGGTCCGCCGGACAGGACCTCGATACCAACGACGACGGCGTGCTCGACGTCACGCCCTGGACCGGCATCGTGGACAGCATCGCGGTGAAGGGAACCCCCGGTGAGACCCCGGCGACCGGCCAAGACTGGTGGTACGGCTCGACGGTCTCGGGCCCGTTCATTAGCCGCTTCCTGCAGACGGCCACCACGGGCAACACGCTCGCCTACTGGAACCAGAACAACAACAGCCTGCCGGGCGGCGGATTCGGCTTCGAGCCCGGCGACTTCCCGCAGGCGGCGGACGCTGGCCTGTTCGCGGCGCAGTCGTCGCTGCGCTTCGGCGGCGGGCTGACCGACGCCACGCTGACGAACGGCAACGGCGACACCGTGTACCAGTGGCTGCAGTCGTTCAGCGGCACCGCATCGGGAGCGCTGAACGGCGACGCCTCGGGCGGCAGCATCGCGCTGCAGGGCGGGACGGTGACGGACTCGGTGGCCGCCAACAACGGCGCCTACCTGGAGTTCCGTCTCCCGACCACCGACTGGACCGGCGTGCAGCTGACCTTCTTCACCCAGCGCACCAGCACCGGCTTCAACAGCAACCAGGTGTCGTACTCCTTCGATGGCGTCGACTTCACGGCCATCGGTGATCCGTACACCCCGGCCTCGAGCTTCGCGAACCAGACCATCAACTTCGGCGGCGCGATCGACAACCGCCCCGAGGTCTGGGTGCGCATCGCGTTCAACGGAGCCACCAGCGCGTCGGGCAACAACCGCCTCGACAACATCCAGTTCCTCACCAACCCGGTGAGCGAGACCTCGGTGGTGACCACGTACGGCGTGCCCTTCTACGTGGTGCGCAACGACGCGGGCGAATGGCTGGTCGGCCCGGGCACGCCCGCCACCGGCTGGGATACGCCCGGCGCCGACAACGCCATCCCCGCACTGACCTGCGGTAAGGGCGCGGGCGACTGCACCACCGCCCGCGAGACGCCGTACTGCAGCGACGAGTGCTGCTGCGAGACGGTCTGCGCCGCCGATCCGTTCTGCTGCGAGGTCCGCTGGGACAGCATCTGCGCGACGAGCGCCGCAGACTGCTCGGGCGAAGGCTGCGGCGGCACCGGCTGCGTGGCCGACCTCAACGGCGACGGCTCGGTGGACGGCGTGGACCTCGGCGTGATGCTGGGCAACTGGGGTCCCGGCGGCGAGACCGACCTGAACCAAGACGGCGCGGTCGACGGCGTCGACCTGGGCATCCTGCTCGGCGGCTGGGGCGCCTGCGCCGGCTGAACCAACGGGCCTCTGTTCCCGTTCCCCCCTCGGGCCCCGTCTCCGGACGGGGCCCGCGGCCTTTGGGGGAGCGGCGGTCGCGACCGATCCGGCTATCGTGAAGCGATGCGCCGGATGCTGACGATCGCCTGGACCGCGATGGCCGTGATCGGCCTCGGGTCGCACGCCGACGCCCAGGTGACGCTGCCGCGCGTGCGCGGCGTGCAGGTGGGATCGCCTCCCGCGGCCGTCCCACCGAGCCAGGGCACGCCCGCCGCGGCGCCAGGCGGGGCGGCCGGCCCGCTTCCCGCCGGCGACGCCCCCGGTGGCGGATCGTTTTCCACCATCTCGGGCCGTCCACCCGAGCCGCCGGCGCGGCGCGTGGAGCCCCGCATCTGGGAGATCAGCTTCGAAAGCAACATCGCCTCGCCAATCACCCCCGACCGCACCACGCCGGCCCTCACCGTCCCGCAGGTGAACTTCTGGATGCCGCTCGTGCTGCAATCGACCTACAGCGCGATCGACCCATCCAGCGTGCGCACCGAGGTCTCGATCGACGGGCGCCTGCGGCCTCTGCCGCCCGAGGCCATCCAGTTCCGGCAGGGGTTGGCCCAGGGAATGTCCGCGGTGGGATTCGGGTTGCGCAACGTCAGCGCGCAGGGCCTCAAGTGGTTGGTCCGCTGGCGCGTGCAGTGCTGGTCTTCGGTGGTCGACGAGGCCGCGGCGGCCGCGGTGACCTGGCCCACCGAGTGGCCCGAGGATGCACGCGGCTCGCTGCAGGCGGAGCCCGGCATCGAGGTGGGACACCCCGACCTCAAGGCGTTCGTCGACCGCGTCTCGCAGGGCAAGTTGCGCTCGGTCACGCCGTGGATCGCCGCCAAGGAGCTGGTGCGCGCCACCATCACTTCGTACCGGGGCATCGATGCCACCGGAACGCGGATCGAGAACGGGTTCACCCGTGGCGTCGTCTTCAACGGGGCGCTCTCGTCGCTGCGCGCCGGCACCGGGTCGTCGCACGACCTGGTGGCGGCGTGCGTGGCGGTGCTGCGCACGGCGGACATCCCGGCACGGATCGTGCTGGGCGCGGCGGAGGTGCTCAGCTCGTCAGGAACCTCCACGCCGACGCGGTTGGTGTCGTGGGGCGAACTGTGGCTGCCGGGAGCGGGCTGGGTGCCGTTCGACCCCAACGAGCTGCGTTCGAGCATTCGCGGTGGCCTGAGCCTCGAGCGGCCCTGGAAGCGGTTCGGCACGTGGGACGGGCTCAACGAGTGCATCCCGCTGTGCTACGGCTGGTCGCTGGCCATGCCCGGATTCCACTCCCTCCCCTACCCGGCCGGCTTCGTGTGGAGCTTGGCTCCGGGCCAGGTGGACCTGACCATGATGAAGGACCGCGTGATCATGCAGATCCTGTCGCGCGGGCGCGGGCGCGACACGCGCTGAAGCGCACGGTCCGGAGGGGAACGAGCCAAGCCGGCGGATGCGACGTGCGCCGGTCGTGGCTCGCGCGCGGGACAGTGGTCAGTTCGGCACCTTCACGAAGCTCACGATGCGCGGCGACTCGCCCGGGCGGTCCACCGACGAGCGGTCGATCGTCATCATGTAGCGCGAGTCGTCGATGATGTTCTCCGGGTCCATGCCGTTCCACTGGCCCGTGAGCGTGTCCTGGCGGATGGTGCGGATCCGCACCCACACGGTGAACACGTCGCTGCGCGTGGTGGCGATGTTCGAGATGCCCTTCAGAAGCGCGTTGCGCTCCATGGCATCGCCCGACGTCAAGTCGTAGCGGAACATGCCGGTCTCGGCGACCTCGGGGGTCTGCGGATCGTCGAAGGTGATGCGGTCCGTGGCGGGCAGCGGCGGAGGCTGCACGAGTTCATCCCGGCCGACGAGCAGCAGGTGCTTGTCGATCGCCGTGCGGCCCGACAGCGGGAACCGCTGCAGGCCGGCCGTGGTGGGGATGCCCTCGGTCCGGTACTGCAGGCCGGAGCTGACGGTGCCCAGGACCGGGCCGGATCCATCGACCGGCGCCAGCGCCCCGGCGCCCGCGCGAGGATCGTCCCAGCGGGTGCGGAAGGGGTCGAGCCCCGCCGCCCGGACCGACCAGCCCACCGACTGGTTCCAGCTGTTGCCGACCGCAGCGAGCGGATCGACGGCGTCGTTGACGCCGTTCCGGTTGACGTCGCTCACCAGGTTGCAGGCGATTTCCTGCACGTCGGGGAACGTGCCTGCGTCCGCACTGTCGCTGACCCCCGGCGGCGCGAACTCCGCGCCGCGGCTGAGGAGCGCCAGCTCGCCTAGGCTGTCGATGCCACGCTCGGCGCGCATGCCGGGGCCCCACTCGCGGTGGTTCTGGTCGACGGGGAGGTCGAGGCCGCGGCTGAAGTAGCTCGGCATGTTGAACCAGAACGAATTGGAGAGGTCGGGCGTGACGTTGCCCTTGGACCGCCACAGGTCAATCGCCTCGGCCACGCGGACGCGCGGCACGGGGGCGCCGTAATCGAACGAGATCGACTGGAACTGCTGCGGATCGGGGTTGCCTCCCTCTTCCTGCAGCAGGTCGAAGGGGCCGTACTGGAGAAGCGGCGGACGCAGGCCATCCTTGAGGGCGCGACGCCGCCCCAGCGGGGTGGCGGGGTTCGCCAGGTTGACGCTGTCGCTCTCGGCGGTGGCGCGGATCGGGAAGTCGTCGTCGTAGCCCAGGCGCAGCATGTTGGGCATGGCGCGCATCACCTCCACCGGGGCGGTGTTCACGTTGATCAGGCCGGGAGTGAGCTTGCCCTCGAAGTTGCGGGCCAGCCGCAGTCGACGGTCCTCCGCGGCCGCGCGCTCGGCGAAGGTGATGGTGCCATCGAGGTTGGCATCGAACGGAGACGCCCCGCGATCATCCACGGTGAACGCGTCGAGCAGGACGGCACCGCCCGGAAGCCGGCT
>JBJOIF010000127.1:0-6839 GCA_046047335.1 Planctomycetota bacterium
AGCGTCGCTGGGTGTGGCTGGTCATGCGACGTTCCTCCCGGGCGGGCACTCTACGAGTGCGTGGAGGCTCACCCTGTACATGGCGCGAAAGTTCGGCGCTGCATACTCCGCTGCTCGCGGCGAGAATTGTCCCGAAATGGGACACGCATCACCCGGAGCAAGGGTCTCCGCGCCGCTGCAGCACCGCCCACGCGAAGGACTGCGGCTTCCCCCAGGGCGTCACGTGGGTCTGCTGCGCGGTGCCCACAAGGCTGAACGCCGGGCCCATCGCCGCCACGATGGATGCGGCATCGTGGCGCTGCACCGGGAGCCCGCTGCATCGCTCCGGACCATCCGGCGCAAATGCGCCGATGATGGCGAACCCATGCGGCGCCACGGCCTCCGCGGCTCGTCGTGCGTAGCGGGCACGATCGTCCGGATCGACCAAGAAGTGGAACACCGCGCGGTCGTGCCAGAGGTCAAAGGCGCCCAAGTGTGCATCGGCGAGTGCGCCGATGAACTCGTCACCAAGCACGTCGCCGACCACCCATCGGATCCGGGCCGCCGTGGCCCCGGCACGGGCGCGCGCCCGATCGATGGCGGTCGGCGAGATGTCGAGGACCGCGCAGGCGGCGTCTTGCCACTCGGGCAGGGCGAGCAATCCCGCCGCCAGCGCCGACTGTCCTCCGCCCACGTCGATGATCCGGCGGGGACAGGGCGACAACCTCTTGATGAGTGCCAGCGACTGCTCGGCCGCCGGCTCGAACCAACTGAGCTCCGCGTCAGACTTGGTGCCGTAGACGCCTTCCCAATGCTGCGCGACCATGGAACGACCGTCCGACACGTCACCTCCTTGCGCGGCTGCAGGCCACGATCGTCGCCCTCGGCCCGCATTCGGGAACCGATGGCGAGCGGCCAGACTCTAATGTGGCATCATGACCCCCGCAACCGCCTCCGCGTTCAAGTCCCTCCACACGGCCTCCCTCACCCCCGGGAAGCTTGACCTCAAGACCAAGGAGCTCATCGCCCTTGCCTGCGGCATCAGCCGTCTGTGCGAGGGATGCGTGGTGCACCACACCAAGGCCGCCAAGGCCGCCGGCGTGACCATCGAGGAGATCCACGAGATGATCGACGTCTGCGTCCTCATGGGCGATGGACCGGCCAGCGTGTATTCGCGCAAGGCCATCGAGACCTTCAACGCCGGCTGACCCCGGACTTCGCCCTGCAAAACGCGCGCGGGAGACGGCCCATCGACCGTCTCCCGCGCGTTTCAGGCGGACAGGGCGGGATTCGAACCCGCGATACGGTTACCCGTATACAGCATTTCCAATGCTGCTCCTTCAACCGCTCGGACACCTGTCCAGTGCGGGAAAGTGTACCCGGCGCGCGCGGTCGCACTGCGTACCTTGGGGACCTCCGCCACCCCCATGCCCTCCGCCGACCTCCACGCCATCCTCCCCCTCGACAAGCCCCTCGGCATCACCAGCATGCAGGCGGTGGCCCGCGTGCGGCGGCTGGCGGGCGGGGCGCGCACCGGGCACGCGGGCACGCTGGACCCGCTTGCCACGGGGGTGCTGGTGCTGGCCCTGGGAAAGTGCACGCGGCAGATCGAGTCGCTGATGGCCACCGAGAAGCGGTACCTCACCGAGATCGACCTGACGGCGTTCACCACCACCGACGACGTCGAGGGCGAGCGCACCGAGGTGCCGTTGGGCGCGCCGGGCGCGGCCGCTGCGCCGCCCACCCGCGCCGACCTCGAGCAGATGCTGGCGACACGCTTCACGGGCACCGTCATGCAGCGGCCGCCGGCATTCAGCGCCATGAAGGTGGGTGGCCGGCGCGCCTACGCCATGGCGCGCAAGGGCGAGGCGCCCGAGTTGGCGCCGCGCCCAGTGATCATCCACTCCGTCGCCGTGACGGCGTACGAGTGGCCGATGCTCGCACTCAACATCCACTGCGGCAAGGGCACGTACGTGCGAAGCATCGCGCGGGAGCTCGGCCAAGCGCTCGGGACCGGCGGCCACTGCACCATGATCCGCCGCACCGCCGTTGGCGCATTCACCGTCGATCGCGCCGTGCGGATGGACGCGCTCCCCGAGCGGATCACCCAGGAGTGGTTGGACGCGCACGGTGTGACGACCCTGCCAGCGCACTGAGATGGCGGGGCATGCCTGCAGATCACCGCGCGGCGGGTGACGCGCACGCCTCAGCCACCGGTCGCCGCACCCTCGGCGGCCTTCGCCTGCGCCGTGCGCCGCTCCGCCAGGTGCACCGCGATCATCAGGAGGCACATCCCGGCGATCAGTTCCATGTCGGCGACGTTGAACACCCAGGGGAACCACTCGGTGCTCCCCCCCGGCCAGTGCAGGCCCCACGGCAGGTCCCGGCGCGGGAACAGGTGGAGGAAATCGCGCACCGCGCCGACCTGAACCCGGTCGACCATGTTGCCGATGCCGCCCGCGAGGACAAGTGCCAGCCCGACGTGGCTTGCGCGGCTGGTGGCCTGGGTGTGCCGCCCGAACACCCAGAGCGCGGTTCCGACCGCAAGCACCGTGAACGCAACGAACAGCATGCCCCTGCCCTGGCCGATCCCGAACACCGCGCCGTGATTGAGTACAAGCCGGAAGTCGAGCAGGTCCGGCGCCACTGCGCGGACGCCAGGGTGCCACGGGATCACGTGGCCCGGATTGCCGGCCACGGCTTCCCGATGCAGAACCACCGGGCTCCCAGCCACGGTGCGGAACGCCCACTCCTTGGTCCAGAGGTCGACCGCCAGCGCCAACGCGAAGGTGCCCAGCAGCATCGCCCACGCCCGCGGCGACTTCCACGCGGGCTGGTGGCGCCGTTCAGGCATGGCCGGCTTCAGCGACCGCCCATCTTCTCGATCTGACGCGCCGCCTCGATCGTGTACTTCGCCCACGGCTTGGCGTCGAGGCGAGCCTTCGGAATCGGCTTGCCGGTGAGCTGGCAGACCCCGTAGGTCTTCGCCACGATGCGCTCGAGTGCACCGTCGATCTCGCGCAGGAGCTCGCGCTCGGTCTCGGCCATGCCGATGGCCAGGTCCTGGTCGAAGGTGTCGGTGCCGATGTCCGCCATGTGCAGGGGCATGTTGGACAGATTGCCGCCCGAACTGCGGAGCGCCTCATCCTCGAGGCCGGTGACGCGCGCGATCAGCTCGGCGCGGGCCTCGAAGAGGATCTTCTTGTATTCGCCGAGCTCCTTGGCCGTCAGGCGAGTCTTGATGGCAGCGATCTGCGCGTCGGTCGGGCCTTCGTCGCGCGGCTTCTCCGGGGCCGGCTTGGCAGCCACCTTCTTCTTGCTGACGGGCGCCTTGGCGGCGATCACCCGCACTCGCCGGCCGTTGACGACCACGTAGCCGTTGGCATCGGGCTTCATCGCGGCGGCCACGTGGGCCACGCTCTTGATGCTGGTGAAGTCGATCTTTCGCCCCTTGTTGGCCGCACGCTCGGCAGCCGCCTGCTGCGCACGCATGGCCTCGAGCGCTTCCTTGCGAGGATCGCGGATCGACGGCGGCGGTGCACCCTTGCCGGGCTTCTTCTTCGGGGGCGGCGCCTCGTTGGAGGCACGCCACACCTGCTTGGGGGCGACGGCGGGCGTCACTTCCTTCGGGCCGGAGTTCACGATCCGAGGCATGACCACCTGGGGGGCGGGTGCCGGGGCGGGCTTCGCGGCCGGCTTGGGAGGAGCCTTGGCAGGAGGCGCCGACTTGGCAGCAGGCGCCGACTTCGCGGCCACCTTGGGTGCCGCCGCCTTGGATGCCGCCGTCTTGGGTGCCGGCTTCGCCACCGCCTTGGCGGGCGACTTGGCGGGCGACTTGGCCGGAGCCTTCGCGGCCTTCGCCGGAGCGCTCACCGCAGGCTTCTTCTTCACGACCGCCTTCTTACTGGACTTTGCCATGTGCAAATGCCCCTGGGGGAACGACCGGAATGCCACGCCTGCGTCGCCGATCGACGCTAAAGGTGCGCAATCCTAGCAAAATTCGCGAGATACGTCAATCGCGGCCGCGCGTATCCGGGGTGAGGGCATGCGCTCAGCGCACGCTGCCGATGGCCCGGAACTTCTCGAACCGCTTCCGGACCAGGGTGTCTGGGTCGATCCGGGACAACTCGCGAATGCGATCGACCACGAAGGCCTGGATGCGGTCGGCCATGCCCTTGGGATCGCGGTGCGCGCCGCCGAGCGGTTCGGGGATGACTTCGTCGATCAGCCCGTTGGCCAAGTTCTGCTGCGCGGTGAGCGCCAGCGAGTTGGCCGCCATGTTGTTGGTGCGCTCGTTGGCCTCCTTCCAGAGGATCGCGGCGCAGCCTTCCGGGCTGATGACGCTGTACCAACTGTTCTGGAGCATGGCCACGCGATCGCCCACGGCGATCCCCAGCGCACCGCCGGAGCCGCCCTCGCCGATGATGATGCAGATCACCGGCACGCGGAGGCGGCTCATCTCGCGCAGGTTGACCGCGATGCTCTCGGCCTGCCCGCGCTGCTCGGCACCGATGCCGGGATAGGCGCCCGGCGTGTCGACGAAGGTGACGATCGGCAGGCGGAACTTCTCCGCCAGCTTCATCTTGAGGAGCGCCTTGCGGTAGCCCTCCGGATGCGCGCATCCGAAATGGCACGCCAGCCGTTCCTTGGTGTCGCGGCCCTTCTGGTGCCCAACCACCAAGCACTTGATGCTGCCGATGCGCCCGAAGCCGGTGACGATGGCGGGGTCGTCGCCGTGGCGGCGGTCACCGTGGAGCTCGCACCAGTCGCGGCAGAGCATCTGGACGTAGTCCAGCGTCTGCGGGCGCTGCGGGTGCCGCGCCACGCGCACCGTCTGCCACGGCGTCAGTCCTCCGTAGGTCTTGGCAAGCAGGCTCTTGCGAGTCTCGTGGAGGGTGGCGATCTCGTCGCGGATCGACTCGGCGTCGGCGCGCTCCTCCAGTGCGGCGATCTGCCGCTCGATCTCGGCGATGGGCTGCTCGAAGTCGAGGACCTGCACGGCGGTGGACATCCGCAAAATCGTAGCGCGATCGCCACCGCTACGCTGACCGCCATGTCCGACGCAGGGAATGCCGCGTCCGCTGGCCCGACCGCGATGGTCGGCTGCGGCAACCTGGGAATCGCGCTCCTGGAGCGTGCCGTGCGGACCGGCGCGCTCGATCCCACACGAACGATCGCGATCGATCCGGACGAGCGCCGCCGCGCGCAGGCCCGTGCGTTGGGCGTGCGCGCCGAGGCCGCGCTGGATGCCGCGGTGGGCGTGCCGCAGCTGGTGCTGGCGGTGAAGCCACAGGCGTTCGCCGACGTGGCCGCCCGGCTCTCGCCGACCGGGCCCACGGTGCTCGCCATCAGCGTCATGGCGGGCTGGAGCGCCGCATCGATCTCCACCATGCTCGGCGGGCCGCGAGTGGTGCGCGCCATGCCCAACACGCCGGCGCGGATCGGCCTGGGGTTCACCTGCCTAGCGGCGGGCACGAGCACGGGTGCCGGCGAGCAGGACCTCGCGGTGGCCGAACGGCTGTTCTCGGCAGTCGGCCGGACGGCTCGGATCGACGAGTCCCGGATGGACGCCGCCACGGCCATGGTGGGCAGTGCCCCGGCGTACCTCTTCCTCCTGGCCGAGGCTCAGGTGGAGGCGGCCGAGCGCATGGGGATCGACCCGGCCCTTGCCCGATCGGCCACGGCGCAGACGATGCTTGGGGCCGCCACGCTGTTGGCCGCGGATGGCGCCGATGCGGCGACGCTGTGCGCCGAGGTCACCAGCCCGCGCGGCACCACCGCCGCGGCGATCGATGCCTTCGAACGGGCGGGCCTTCGGGCCATCGTGGCCGAGGCCATGGAAGCCGCACGCGCGCGGGCGCAGGAACTGGGGCGCTAGGAACGGCTCACGCCTCGACGGCGGCGGCCGCGGGGCGGACGTGGATCACGAAGCCGGAGTCGGCGAGTTCCACCGGGCGCGTGCGCCGGAGCGCAGCCCGGGCCGCACGGATGCCGCGTGGGGTGAGCGGCTGCTTCTGGAGCTCCAGGAGGAAGGCCAACTCGAACAGCGTGGACTCGGTCCACTCCACTTCCTGCAGGAACCCCGAGATCCCGGCCGCCCCGGTGGTGCGCAGGAAGCGACGGATACGCGCGGGCGGCATGTCCACCGTGCGGCAGCCGCCGAAGTGGATGAACCGGCCGCGGCACTTGCCGGCCAGCATGGCCTCCAAGCTGTCGAAATCGATGCGCTCGTCGGGTCGGCGCATGTCGCCGGGAAGCAGCAGTCCCTGACGGGAATGCATGGCGAGCCACAGGATCTCGAAGCCCTGGTGGCGCTCCTGGAGCCACTTCCTGAGGTAGTGCTCGAGCTCCGCGCGGGTGGCCACGTCGCGATGGATGAACGGGACGTGGTAGTCCGAGGAGCGCAGCAACTCAAGTGCCGGCCGGACCGACACCGTCGATCGCAGGCCGAACCACTCGGCCTCGAGGCAGAAGACGCCCTTGCGATAGAGCAGCACGATCGGATCCTAACGCGATCGCTGCGACCATGCACGGCGCGACGGAGACCTGCCGCACCGCGCCGCGAACACGACGCTCAGAAGTCCCGTCGCCGGAAGATCCACGTGCACGCGAACAGCAGCGCCACCTCGAACGCCACGCTCGTGCCGATCGACCACAGCGCACCCTTGCGACTCTCGGCATCGGCGTAGAGCGCGGCCTCGAAGTCCTTGCGCTTGACGCGCCGGCTGCCGAAGAAGCGCAGGTTCTCGTCGTCGCGCGCCGGGGGCCTGAAGCTGGCGTTGCGCACGAGTTCGCGCTTGAGCCACTCGGTGGTCTCGTCCGTCTTGGGAAGCACCGTGACCAGGGCGTAGGCGGGCCAA
>JBJOIF010000128.1:0-11721 GCA_046047335.1 Planctomycetota bacterium
TGCCGGCGGGCGTCGAGTAGAGCCCGAAGTGGATGAACATGCCGAAGCGCGCGTCGCGCCACCAGGCCAGGCGCTCGTCCTTCGGTGGGATCGCGGGCATGGCGCCGTCCCGGCCGGACGCAGCGAGGAGCAGGAGGGCGGCGGCGGACGCGGCAGCGGCGGCGAGCGGGGTGCGCATGGGCGGAGCGTACGAGCGCCCCGCGGCGCTCACGCGTCGAGGAGCACCACCTGGTCGGGATCCACCGTCAGCGCCACGGGCTCGCCTTGGCGGGAGCGGTGTCGCGGGTTGAGCTCGAACGCCTTGATGAAGGTGCCCGCGCAGTCGACCCGGTGCTGCGCGACCTCGCCGAGGTAGACGCTCTCGGCCACCACGCCGCGCAGGGCGGGCCGGTCGGCGGCCACGTCGCGATCGGGGTGCATCCGGAGCGACTCGGGCCGGACGCTCGCCACGGTGCGGTCGCCCGATGGGCGCGCACCGGCGGTGGTGGTCTCTAGGGTGCCTGCAGGGGTGCGGATCGCGCGCGGCCCGGAGGCGGGCGGCCCGTCCACGGTGGCGTCGAGGAAGTTGGTCTCGCCCAGGAACTCCGCCACGAACCGGTTGGCCGGGCGTTCGTACATCTCCCGCGCACCGCCCACCTGCTCGATGCGGCCATCGCGAAGGACCACCATCTTGTCGGCGAGGCTCAGGCTCTCCTTCTGATCGTGGGTGACGTAGATGGCGGTCACCTTCATCTCGTCCACGATGCGTCGGATCTCGCCTCGCATCTCCAGGCGGAGCTTGGCGTCGAGGTTCGAGAGCGGCTCATCGAGCAGCAGCACCTCGGGTCGGTAGACGATCGCGCGCGCGAGCGCGACGCGCTGCTGCTGGCCACCGGAGAGCTGGTTCGGCTTGCGGTCGGCGTACTGGCCCATGCGCACCATGTCGAGCGCTTCGCCGACGCGCCGGCGCGCCTCATCGGCGGGCACCTTGCGGACCTCGAGCCCGAATCCCACGTTCTGCGCGACGGTCATGTGGGGCCACAGCGCGTAGCTCTGGAAAACCATGCCGCAGTTGCGGGACTCCGCGGGAAGCCGCGTGACGTCCTTCGCACCGAAGCGGATCACGCCCGCGGTGGGCTCCATGAATCCGGCGATCATGCGCAGGATGGTGGTCTTGCCGCACCCAGACGGCCCGAGCAGGAAGGTCAGGCCACCCTCCGGGGCTTCCAGGGTGACGTCGGCGACGGCGACCGTCCGTCCGTAAGCCTTTCGCAGCGATTCAAGGGTGACGGAGACCATGTCGGGGGGAGGATAGCGGTGCGTCCGGCGACCGCCCCTCCGTACCATCGGGACATGGCCAGGCGTCGTGCCCCAACCCCTCCGGCGTCGACGCCGCCTCCGGCCGCACCGGTGGATCCCGCCCTGCTGCGGACGCAGCGGATGTGCGAGCGTCGCGCCTTTCGCGAGCGCGACCTGGGGATCGGGCGCGACGTGGCCGAGCTTGCCCGGCAGGTGCGTCGAGACGGCGAGCGCCGCGGCACCTTCGCCGAGGCGTGGTTGGCGCACATGCCCGCGGAGCTCGTCGAGGACACGTGGATCGAATCCGCCACACCGGTGCAGATGGTGGTGGGCGTTCCCGGCGCCGCCACGGCCTTCGCGGTGGACCGCGCGCTCCGCACCGGCGCGCTCGCCAGGCTCCGGCAGGCGCTGCACGCGCCGGGCCTGCGGGTCAGGACCCGGATCGGGCGGTCGCCGGCGTGAGCATGCCCTCGGGAAGCGCCCGTGCGCGGCCGTCGCGATCGAGGCAGGCAAGCACGGTGGACCCGGTCACCAGCACGTCGTCGCCGCGGCACAGCTCGTAGGAGTGCTCCACCTTGACGGCGCCCACGCGCACGAGCTCGGTGCGCAGGACCAGTACGTCGTCGTAGCGGGCGGGCTGGCGGTAGGTCACCTCGAGCTTCACGACGGCGAGGAGGATGCCTGCCTCCTCCATGTCGCGATACGTCTTTCCGGTGGAGCGCAGGAGTTCGGTGCGGCCGATCTCAAACCACACCGGGTAGACGGTGTGGTGGACCACGCCCATGGGGTCGCACTCACAGTAGCGGACGCGCAGCTCGACGGAACCTCGCATGGGTCGCAGGATACGGGCCCGGTCGCGCTCACTTGCCGATGCAGAACCTCGCGAACAGCCGGCCCAGGACGTCGTCGGGCGGGATCGCCCCGGCGACTTCGCCGAGCCGGTCGAGCGCCATGCGCAACGCCGCCGCGACGAGCTCGGGGGCATGCTCGCGGAGCGCGTCGTCGAGCGAGGCGACGGCCTCGCGGACGAGCGCCGCGCGCGCGTCGCCAAGCGCCGCGACGTCCGCAGCGCGAGGGGAGCGTTCGTGGGCGCATCGGGCGATGGCGTCGCGCAAGGCATCGATGCCGGTCCCGTCGCGCGCGCTGGTGGCGATCGCTCCGGGAGGCGTGGGGGCATGCCGCGGCGCCGGGCTGGTGTCCCTCTTGGTCAGCACACGGATGACGTCGGCACCGGCGGGCTGTGTCGCACCTGGCGGCGCACCGCCATCGCCGGGCGGGATGCACTCCAGGACGATGTCGGCGCGCGCCCGCGCCTCCGCAGCGCGATCCTGCACGGCCAGATCGAGGCTTGCGGCGGCGTCCTCGATTCCGGGAGCGTCCACGAGGATCACCTCGGCGCCGTCGGGCAGCACAAGCGGTTCTTCGATGGCGTCGCGCGTGGTCCCGCGCGAGTGGTGCGCCACGGCGCGTGGGCGTCTGAGCAGCGCATTGAAGAGTGTGCTCTTGCCGGCATTCGGCGGTCCAAGCAGCGTCACGCGCGGTGCGATCGCGCCGCGCTCGGCCGGGCGCGAATCCGCCGAGAGCGCACGCAGCGCCTCGCGGGCGATGCCCACGCGGCGCTCGAGCTCAGCGCGTGGGATGGCCTCCACGCCCTCCTGGTCGGTGAAGTCGATCCCGGCCTCCACCAAGGCAAGCACGTCGGCGATTTCGTCCGCGGCATCGCGGACGGCGGCGGTGCCCGCCGCATCGTCCAGTCCGCGCGCGGCCCGCCACTGGGCGTCGGTCTCGGCCGCGATCGATGCGGCCACCCGCTCGACGTCGGCGATCGCGGCACGACCGTTCAGCACCGCTCGCACGCTGAACTCGCCGGGATGCGCCCGCCGCGCTGCTCCTCGGGAGGCGGTGACGATCGCGTCCACCACGCGCTCGAGGAGCACGGGGTTGCCCGGCAGATGGATCTCCGCGCAGTCCTCGCCCGTGGCGGTCCGGGACCCGGGCATGGCGACCACGAGCACGGGAATCGGCGGTGAGCGCAGCATCGCCGTGCGGACGCCGCGTGCGCCGTCTCGCAGCGCCTCCACCGACGGTCCGTCGTCGAGGATCGCCGCCACGGCGCCGCACGCGCCGCGACCGCTCAGCCGGACGATGCCGCGCACGGACCGGCCGGGCGGAGAGGCCACGGCCACGATCACGGGCGGGGCGGCGTCGGTCACCGGTCGCGGAACGGGCGACGGGGGGCGGTGCGGCGCGACTCCGCTTGGCGCTGCGCATCCTGGGCGCGCTTCATGGCACCCTCGTATGCGCGCTGCATCCAGCCGCCCTTACCGCGGGGCTTGGTCACGGTGAAGTCCATCCGCTCCACCTCGGCGCGGACGCGCTTGCTCTCGTAGATCCCCACCAGCGTGCTGGTGGCGATGTACAGCGTCAGGCCGCTGGGCGCCGCGTAGAGCATGATGGGGAAGAGGATGACCATCATCCACTTCATCATCTTCTGCTGCTGTTCCTGCTCCGGCGTCATGTTCGGCGACGGCGGCGGCGCCATGTACTTCTGCTGGATCCAGAAGACCAGGCCCATCAAGATCGGGATCAGGTTGATGGAGGACAGCTGCGTGACGAACAGATTGACCTCAAAGGGCAGCGTCACGAACCGATCCTGGGCGGAGAGGTCGGCGAGGAACGCCCAGTCGCCGAAACGCTGGAAGACGCCGAAGAACGCGGGCTGCTGGCGCAGCTCGAACGCGAAGTACAGGACCGCGTAGAGCGCGATCCAGATGGGCATTTGCAGGAACGTCGGCAGGATCCCGCCAGCGCACCCAAGGGGGTTGATGCCCTTCTCGCGGTACATGCGGATGGTCTCCTCCTGCAGGCGCTTGGGGTCGTCCTTGTAGCGCTTCTGGAGGGCCTCCATCTCGGGCTTCACCGCGGCCATCTGCTTGGTGACGCGCATCATCGAGATCTGCGATCGCCGCGTCAGCGGATGGAGCAGGCCGCGGACGACGATCACCAGCACGATGATCGCGAGACCCCAGTCGAAGACCACGCGATCATGGAGGAACGCGAGGAACCAGACCAGGAGGTCGGCGAGCCAGCTGAACGTGCACCACGAACAGCATCCGCTCATGAGGTACAGGATCAGGCCCTGCATGTTCAGCGCCGCAAAGGGCTGGACCGTCGCCAGGATCGAGCGCTCGAGCGGGCCCGCGTAGACGCCAAGGTCGAAGGCGGCGCTGGCGCCGGGGGCGATGGCCACCGCTTCGCTGGTGACGTCGGTGAAGATCGCCTTGTCGGCGGCGCCGCGGTGCGTGCCCTCGCCGAGCTGCGCCTGGATCAGGGCGGCGGACGGTGCGATGCCCTTCGACGGCGATCCCGGTGGGGCGTACGGCGCGTGGATCGCGAGCGCAAAGTAGCGGTTGGTGGCACCGAACCACGAGAGCACGTACCGCTCGTCCTGCTGGCGGCGCGTGGGCCACACGCGGAAGTCGCCGGCCTCCACCTGCCCGACGACGGTCGCCTGGTCGAGCGTGGCACCGTGCACGATCACCGTGGACTGCGCCGGGTCGCGCTCCTTCGACATGAGGTAGCCGGCTTGGAATCGCCGCGAGTCGACCAGGTCGTTCGCGTCGCGAGGCAGGTCGGCCGGGCCGAACTGCACCCAGCGCACGGTGTGGGCGGTGACGGAGCGGTTCTCGATGCGCTGCTCGCAGCGGATCTCATAGGAGCCTGGCTCGACCACCCACCGCCGCGTGAGACGCAGCTGCGGCGCTCCGGTCGGGTCCACGATCTCGCAGACGAAGGTGCCCGGCGCCGATTCGGCCCAGACCGGGCCGCCGAGGGCGATCTCGCGGCCATCCACCTCGATGGCGCGAGCCCCGAGGAGCGGCACCTGGTAGCCCTGCAGCGTGCCCGGCGCGGCGATCTCGTAGCGGCCGCCGAGGTCCTGCTCGGGCGTGCCGCGTTCGCGCGCGATCCGTGCGGCGCGTCCATCCGCGCCCGTCCGCCACAGGTCGCTGAAGGCGATGCGGGCGATGCCGGCGCCGCGGGGCGCCAGCTCGACCAGGAAGCGATCGGCCTTCGGATCGAGCGATCCGAGCGGCGTGGCTTCGGTGGTCGGCGAGCCGGGGCTCTGCGCGCGCCACCCTTCGGTGGCGGCGGTGGGAGCCGGGGCCAGTGCGGGAGATGGGGCGGGCGCCGGGCCCGGGGGGGTGGCCACGGTGGTGGCCTGCGTGCCGGAGCCCGCCGGGGCGGCGGGGGCGGCAACTGCCTCGCCGGCCTGGGTGGAGGGTGCGGTCGCTCCGGCAGGATCGCCGGCGCCAGTCGTCCCGGTGGTGGACGGCGCTGGTCCGCGGCCGGTGACGATGATCGCCACGATCCCGGCCACGGCAGCGAAGATGGCCACCGTGATGAGCAGTCGTCGTGGATGGGCGGCGGGCGCCGGGCGGCTGTCCTTGGCGTTCTTCTTCATGTCTGTCCGTCGATGGATGGGGCGTCGATGCCCGGCAACCACGGCGGGGAGGACGGCGGTGCGGGCCTTCGCCCGGCCCCGGCGCCATCACTTGCCGTCGAGCAGCCGGTCGCCGAGCATGGGATGGAGTTCGGGGATCGCGTGAATCAGGTCCACGGTGTGCTGCACGTCGTACGGCACGCGGTGGAACGTGATCGTGGTGGGCGCAGCGCCGTCGCCGGTCTCCATGATCGCGTAGGAGGCTCGGGGGTCGCCGTCGCGGGGCTGGCCGACGGAGCCCGGGTTGATGATCGCCTTCTCGTTGGGGCGCACCGTGTAGGTGTGGTCCGGCAGCTCATCGGGCTTCCAGAACTCGCCGTCGTCGGTGAAGACGCCGGGCCAGTGGGTGTGCCCGCACAGGCAGGCGCGCTCGATGTAGTCGAAGACCTTGGTGATCTTGTGCGGGTCCGACTGCGTGTCCGCCGGAAACAGGTACTCGTTGATCGGCTTGCGCGGCGAACCGTGCACGCAGAGGAACTCGCCTTCCTGCCATCGGGTCTTCAGCCGGTTGAGGAAGTCCCAGCGGCGGATGAACCCGGCGGGGTCCTCGGCCTTCTGCCGCTCCAGCTCGCGCCGGGTCCAGAATGCCGCATCCTCGGCCACCGTGTTGAAGTTGGTGGGTTCGTAGATGACGCCGAAATCGTGGTTTCCGAGGAGTGCCCACTCGCAGCGCCGCTGCACCAGGTCGACGCACTGCACCGGGTTCGGTCCGTAGCCGATGATGTCCCCCAGGCAGACGATCCGGTCGACGCCGCGGCGGTCGATGTCCTCGAGGACCGCCTCGAGGGCGCCCAGATTCGAGTGGATGTCGCTGATGATTGCGGTGCGCACGGCCACGTCCTTGGAAGGGCGGGATCCTAGCAGGAACAGGGGGGGCGGCCGACCGCAGGGGGCGATCCGGTCCTACCATGCGCGGCCCTTCGCAACGCCTACCCAGGAGGATCACACCCATGGCCGAAACCAAGCACTTCGATCTCATCGTCATCGGCGGCGGTCCCGGCGGCTACGTCGGCGCGATCCGCGCGGCGCAGATGGGCAAGAAGGTGGCGTGCGTCGAGCGCGCCAAGCTCGGGGGCGTGTGCCTCAACTGGGGCTGCATTCCCACCAAGGCGCTGCTGCATGCCGCGAGCGTCTACACCGAGGCGTTCAAGCACGGTGCCGACATGGGCTTCGAGGTCGATCCGAAGAACGTGAAGCTCGACTGGTCGAAGGTGATCGGCCGCTCGCGCAACGTGGCGGGCACGCTGAACGGCGGCATCGGCTTCCTGTTCAAGAAGAACAAGGTCGAGCACATCCAGGGGCACGCCAAGATCCTCGCCGGCAAGACGGCGGGTGGCCCGTGCAAGGTGCAGGTCTCGAAGGCCGACGAGGACTACTACAAGGGCACCGGGGCGGTGTCGAAGGACGACATGGTGATCACCGCCGACAAGGTGCTGATCGCCACTGGCGCCGCGCCGCGCGAGCTGCCGTTCGCGCCGAAGGACGGCAAGACGATCATCTCGAGCTACGAGGCAATGGCGCTGCCGGAGCGTCCCAAGTCGATGGTGATCGTCGGTTCTGGAGCCATCGGCATGGAGTTCGCCTACTTCTACAACGCGTTCGGCACCAAGGTGACCGTGGTCGAGATGCTCGATCGGATCATGCCGGTCGAGGATGACGACATCTCGAAGGAAGCGCTCAAGATCTTCTCCAAGCAGGGGATCGAGTTCCGCCTCGGCTGCATGACGAAGGCCATCGAGAAGACGGCATCGGGCGCCAAGGTCACCGTGGAGGACCAGACGACCAAGAAGTCCGAGGTCATCGAGGCGGAGAAGGTGCTGGTGGCGATCGGCGTGGCGGGGCGCTTCGACGGCCTCTGCGACCCGTCGCTCGGCCTGAAGACCGACAAGGGCCACATCGTCACCGACTACCTAGAGAAGAAGGACAAGGCCACGTACGCCACGAGCGTGCCGGGCATCTACGCGATCGGCGACGTGATCGGTGCCCCGTGGCTTGCGCACGTGTCCAGCGAGGAGGCGGTGGTGGCCGTCGAGCGGATGTTCGGTCACGCCTCGACGGGCGTGCACTACGACGCGATCCCGGGAGCCACGTATTGCAACCCGCAGGTGGCGAGCGTCGGCCTCACCGAGCGCGCCGCGAAGGAGAAGGGGATCGAGTACCGCGTCGGCAAGTACGGGCTGAAGAGCCACGGCAAGGCGATCGCGGACGGCGCCGCCGAGGGCCTGGTCAAGATCATCGTGAGCAAGAAGTACGGCGAGATCTTGGGTGGTCACATCATCGGCGAGAACGCCAGCGAGCTGATTCACGAGATCTGCGTGGCGAAGGCGCTCGAAGGGACGGTGGACGACATCATCGCCACGATGCACGCGCACCCCACGATGGCCGAGAGCATGCACGAAGCCGCGCTCGCCGCCGAGGGCCGGATGATTCACGGGTAAATTGGTCCCGCTCCTCCGGGACTATTTTCTGCTGCCGGGTCTTCCGCGAGGGCGTCGGCGAAGGCTTCGGCCGATGATGCCCTCCATCCGGTCGATCCAGGCATCATCGCCGAGCGGATCGCCGGACCGGCCCGCCGCGTGTATGGCCCTGCAAACGTGGTCCGCCTGAGGATTCTCGAGGAGCTTGCGCCACTCGCGCGGCGCCATCGCATTGGGCCGGTAGTCGGTCGTGATGATGTTCGGGCGAGGCCCGAGCCCCGCATGCCACGCCGCGCTCGACCAGAGCCAGTCCGTTGCCCGCCTGGCGATTCCCGCAGCAACGGGGTTGCGCTCGATGTAACGAAGCGCGGCGAGCGTGTGGAAGTCGTCCATCGGCGATGCGTAGTACGCCCCCTGCCAGTTTGGCCCGACATCGTGGTCGCCCACGTTGACCCACCGCGACAGGCAGGCCGTGGCACGCCCCATCATCATGGCCAGCGCGTCCTCGCTCGGAGGCGTGAGCGCGAGGTGAACGTGGTTGTTCATCAGGACGAACCCGCCGACGAGTACTCCGGTCCGGCGAGCCCATGCGCCAAGCAGATTGATGAAGACCGCCTTGCTCTGCGGTGATTCCAGGATCATCCGACCGTGCGCCGCGCGCTGGACGACGTGGTGCGGGACGCCCGGAATGATTGCGCGTCTTCGACGAGGCATGGGCATGATCATCCGCGCAGCTGCGGAACGGCACGCCTGAGTCGGCGGAAGTTCGCGACGAAAATCGTCCCGGAGGAGTGGGACCAATTTAGAGCAAGCTCGCGCCCGTCATGGCGTCGGGCTTCGGCAGCCCCATCATCTCAAGCATCGTGGGCGCGATGTCCGCCAGCCGCCCGCCTTCGCGTAGGCGCGCTCCACGGAACGCCTCGCCCACCACGAAGAGCTCGACGTCGAAGTTCGTGTGCGCGGTCTGCGGCGCGCCCGTGCGCGGATCCTTCATCTGCTCCGCATTACCGTGGTCGGCAGTGATCACCAGGCTGCCGCCGCGCGCCATCGTGGCATCGACGATCGCGCCAACGCACGCATCGACGACCTCGCACGCGGTCACCACCGCATCCATGTTTCCCGTGTGGCCCACCATGTCCGGATTGGCGAAGTTCACCACGATGAACGGCTCGCAGTCCGGCGCCGCCAGGCGCGACAGCACTGCGTCCCGGACCCCAAGTGCGCTCATTTGCGGCTTCTGGTCGTACGTCTGGACGTCCTTCGGGCTCGGGACCAGCACGCGCCGCTCGCCCGGGTACGGCTCCTCACGGTAGTCGTTGAAGAAGAAGGTGACGTGCGGGAACTTCTCCGTCTCTGCACAGCGGAACTGCGTGAGCCCAAGCGCCGAGATCCACGCTCCCATGATGTCCGGCATCTGCCCCGGGCGGTCGAACGCCACCTGCATCGGCAGGCCCTCCTCGTACCGGCACATCGCGGTGAACAGCAGGTCACGCGGGCGCGGGTCGCGCGCGAAGCCGCCGCCCTTGACGTTCGCCCAGTCGGCATCCGGGAGCACGAATGCCATGGTCAGCTCGCGCGGCCGATCGCCCCGGAAGTTGAAGAAGACGACGGCGTCGCCGTCGTTCGGCACCCCCTCGTCGACGAGCACCCGCGTCGGCGGCACGAACTCGTCGCCGGCCATGTTCGGCGACGTGGGCGCGGCGTAGTGGTTCCGCAGCACCTGTGCGGCGTCCGGCCCCGTCGGCGTGCCTGGCCGCGCGAGGATCGCGTCCCACGCCCGTTGTACGCGGTCCCACCGGAAGTCGCGGTCCATCGCCCAGTAGCGGCCCGCGACCGTCGCGATCCGCCCGCCCGTCTCGACGAGCACCGCCTCCAGTCGCTCGATCACCGCCAGACCGCTGGTCGGTGCCGTGTCGCGCCCGTCGGTGAACGCATGCACGAACACGCGGTCGCCCGGCACGCCTTGTGCCTTGGCTAGCCGAAGCAGCGCTTCCAAGTGCGCGAAGTCGCTGTGCACCTTGCCGTCGCCCACCAGCCCCATCACGTGCAGTGCGCGTGGCCGCCCGTCCTCGCGCGTCTCCTTGGCGCGCGCGCACGCCGCGATCAGCCGCGGATTGCGCGCGAACTCGCCGCTGCGGATCGCGCGCGTGATGCGCATCAGCTCCTGGTCGACGATGCGTCCCGCGCCGATGTTCTGGTGCCCGACCTCACTGTTGCCCATCACGGGCTCGCCGTGTTCCACCGGCAGGCCGACGTCCTCGCCGCTGGTCCTGACCATCACGTGGGGCCACTCCCGCTCGAGTCGGTCGTTCACCGGCGTCCGTGCCGCGCGCGTGGCGTCGCCGTCGCGCTGCTCGGGGTGCGGGTTGATTCCCCAGCCGTCGCGGATGATGAGGACGCACGGTGCGTTGCGCGGCTCGCAGGAGCCTTCGTCGGGGTGTTTCACGGCCGGAGGATACGGACGATTCCCGGCACCACCTCCACTCCGACCGGGTCGAGGAGCGTCCCGTCACCGCCCGCGTATCCTGCCCCCATGTCCACCGGAACGCAGGATGCGAACGGCACGACCCTCGCGCAGCGCTACGCCGACGTGAAGTCGCGCATCGCCGCGGCCGCCCGCCGCGCGGGCCGACGTCCCGAGGACGTGATGCTGGTGGTCGTCTCCAAGACGGCGTCGATCGACCAGGTCCACGAGCTCATGGGGCTTGGGCAGGTCGACTTCGGCGAGGGGCGCGTCCAGCAGCTGCTGCAGCGCGCGGCGCAGGTGGACGAGTGGCGGGCGCGCCAGGCCGAGTTGCGCGGCACCGCGCCCGCGGTGCGCTGGCACATGGTCGGATCGCTGCAGCGCAACAAGGTGAAGAAGGCGCTCGAGTGCGTGCGCCTGGTGCATTCGGTCGACAGCCTCCGCCTCGCCGAGGAGATTCAGGCCGCCGCGGCACGGCGTGACGTGCCGACCGACGTGCTCGTCGAGGTGAACGTCTCTGGCGAAGGCTCCAAGCACGGTGTGGCCCCGGGTGCGGCCCGCCACCTGGTGGCGCAGATCGACACCATGGTGAACGTCCGGCCGCGCGGACTGATGTGCATGGCCCCGCTCGAAGGCGGCGTCGATGCGGCGCGGCCGACCTTTGAGCGCTGCCGCGAACTCTGGGAGGACATCCGGCAGTCCGGCGCGGGCGGCGACCGCTTCGACGTGCTGTCGATGGGAATGAGCGGCGACTTCGAGGCCGCCGTGGAATGCGGATCGAACCTCGTGCGCGTGGGTGGCGCCGTCATCGGCCCGCCGCAGATGTCCGAGGATTCAGCCGAGGGCTGACCTCGGCGATCGGCGCGGCCGAACCGCTCGCGCTCCGCCCGAGGGCGCCTCCACGCCTGCGCCGGTCCCGCCATTTCCTCAGCGGCGCGTCGCGCGCAGTCGCTCGCCCACGATCCGGGCCACTTCCTCGATGGTCCGGCCGAGGTCGTCGTTGACCACGAATGCGTCGAACGCCGTGCCGCTCCGCGCGCGCTCGATCTCGCGCTTGCTCT
>JBJOIF010000129.1:0-3183 GCA_046047335.1 Planctomycetota bacterium
CCTCCGAGCGACGCTGCCACAACCGCCGGCCCAACCGAGAAACCGGCGTACGGCGGGATCCGAACGAACACGCGCGCCCAGGCCACCCCCGCGCCGACGGCCGCAGCGCCCGCGACCACCCACGGCGCCTCGCCGATGAGCGCGCCCACGCCCACGAGCAGCCCCAGCTCGACGAGCCCCACCGCGAGCCCGCCGAGCCAAGGTGACCCATCAGCGACGCCCGAGAGGTACGGCGCCCGCCGTCACCGAACGTGGGGGTGCCCGTCGCGCCGGCCCTCCAGTGGCCGGCACAGGGCGCCCAGCCCGACGCCTCAGCCGCCGGCGGCGGCCTCGAGCGCGCGCTTGTACGCCCTCGGGGTAAGCTCGGCCGCGGAGAGGTTGTACTTTGCCCGGTGCGTGCCGGCCCGGACGAACACCCAGGTGAGGTACGTGTAGAAGTCCACCCCGACCAGCCGGCAGGTGGCAGCGATGCCAAGCAAGACGGCGGCGCGGTGCGCCCCCTCCGTGCCGCCGGCGAACATCGAGTTCAGCCGGAGCTTTGCCACCGCTTGGAAGTGTCGCTCGGAGGCTGAGTTGTCGATTGGTATCTCGGCGTTGGACAGGAAGGCGGTCAGTTGCTGCCAGTGGTTGATGTAGTACTGCAACGCCTTCGCCAACGGATCGCTTGGGAGCAGGGTGGGCTTGACAGCGTCGATCCACACCCGGAACTGCGCGAAGAGGGGTGCGATCTGCGCCTGTCGCCAGGCCACGAGCGCCTCCCCCTGCAGGCCTGCCGCCTTGGCGCACGCTTCTTCCTCGAACATCGCGCTCACGAACCGACCGGCCTCGACGGCGAGCACAGGCTGGACCTTCTCGGCGTCCCGGAGCTTCCGACGCGGGTGGGCGTTGCAGTTGTACTCGACGATCTGCCGGTGCGCGCGGAATGTCTCGTTGTACCGGCTCTCCGCGTCAACCAGGAGGGCCCCCTTGTAGTTCGCGAGCTTCGTCGCCTGCGTCGCGCCGCCCTTCTCCGGCTCGTACTGGAAGACCACCTGCTCGCGGTTGTGGTAGACCTCGATGTACCCGTGGTGCAGGCCCGCGCCGGGGATCTGAACGTCGAGCCCTGTGCCATCCGACGCCATGGAGCTTGCGCCCACGAGGCACTTCCAGTGTACGCCGTCGATCGGCGCGAGGATGTCCGCAGCCGCCTCGATCTGGGTCACGAAGAACGAGGTCGCGAGTGGCAAGCCCTGGAAGGACAGGCTCCGCCGGACGCGCTCCAGCGTGACGTGCCACTCGAACTTGTTGACGACCAGCCACGCAAGCCACTCTGGCGTGACCTTCGACCGCTCGAACGGCGAAGGCGGGGCTTCCGCGATGGTTCGCGCGTTGCACCGCCTGCACCGGCCTGTGACCCGCTTCGTCCGACGGACCCGCTGGTGTGGCTGTACGTGGAGCTTCTCTTCGACGAGCTCCTCGACCCAGTCGAACTCGGCGCATCCGCAGCTACAACGATCGGGGTACCGCACGACCTCTTCGCGTGGGAGGTGGTCCGGAAGGTCTTTCCGACCCGTCGGGACCGCCTTCGGCCGCGGGTGATCGTACTCGGGCCGTTCCTCGGGGGGCTTGGGCCGATTCTCGAAGGCCTCCTTCTGCGCGTCGTCCACTTCAGGCGGAGCCGCGTCCGACACGGACTTCGGCTTGGGCGGAGGACTCTTCTTCTTGCCCCGGTCGACGATCGCGACCAGCTCGGAGATGCGTTCGTTGCACCGGGCGACGGTGTCGATGAGCTTCTCCACACGGGCCGAAAGCTCCCGGGCGTTCTCGTTCGCGCGAACCAGCTCGGCGCGGAGGAGCGTGATCTCCGCCTGGAGCCGACTGTTCTCGGCTTCCTTCTGGGCGAGCAGGGCCTGGAGCAGCGAAGCATCCACCACCGCATCGGAGCACGCGCGCGGAGCGCCGTGTGCCCCGGCCCCGGAAGAGATCGACGAAGCTCAGCTTTGCTCGGCGCCTCGCGGCGCGTACCAACGGCGCCGCGGCGCGCGCAGGTCGATCCCTTCGAGCATCGCGGCCAGGACGCGCCCATCTACCGCAACCCGGTCCCGACCCGCGGGGATCGGTGGGAGCTGGAAAGTGCCGACCTCGAGCCGCTTTCGGAAGGTACACCAGCCTGTGCCATCGAAGTACAAGACGGCCGCGAGCGTCCGGCGGCGAGACAGGAACACGTACAGGTTGCCGTCCACCGGATCAAGCCCCAGACGGCGTACCTGGCCCGTCATCGAGTCGAACGAACCGCGCATGTTGAAGGGCTCGGTCGCGATGAACACCCGCACATGGCGGGGCAGGGTCAGCACCCGGCCACCACGGCCAGCAGCCGGCGAAGGGTGCCGTCCTCGAAGTCGCCGCTGACCTCGACGGCCAGCTCGCCGCAAAGGATGCGGTACCGGGCCACCGCTGCGGGCTGCATGTGGGGTACCAGCTCGACGAGCCGCGCCGCGCGACGCTCGCCGGCGGATGATCCGCGCGCCAGGTTCATCTTCCAGGCGTGCAGCGACCGTCCATCCACGCCGTGCGCGTTCGCCCACGACTTCAACGTCATCCCACTCAGGTCCACCGCATCCAGGCACGCCCTGGCATCCCGTGCGTCCCGTACCTTCCTCTGCACCACGACTCACCTCCGTGCCGCAAGATGGCACGGGCGGGCTGGCGCGGATTCAGGGCGTCGCTGATGGGTCACCAAGCTGCCATCGCCGGCTCCACTTCGGCGCGGATCGCCGCGAGGAAACTGCGCGCCTACGCGTCGAGGCGGAGCGCATCGCGGCGGCGGGATGAGGAGACTTCAGAGACCGGCGTTACAGGCGCCTTGGAGCGTAGCAATCGTCAGCATCGCGACCTCCGTAGCGCCCTTAGTCATCACCACCGACGAGACGTTCCTCGTGCGACCGTCAGGGTGTACATACCACCCACCCGCGACTACGCCGGGCGTAAGGGGCATGCGGTTCTCCCGGCTCATCGAGGTGGTCCAGCCAAGCGCGACGAGCTCCTCATGTAAACGGTTGATTTCCCGTACCACATCAGCCTTTGCATCGTCCGTCGATACGGCTCCCGCCATCTCATATAGCCGGGCAGGCCCCGACGCTCCGGAAATCCATGTCTGCATAAAGGAAACTGACGAAACGTTCTTACCGCAGAGCTTCACCGTCA